>DASTKI010000076.1:0-24481 GCA_035716045.1 Ktedonobacterales bacterium | reverse complement strand
CAGCACGGCGATGGGAAGATGCCCCATCTCAGGATGGAGCAGCCCATGCACTGGTCGCCCATCAACCAGCGCGCCACCGCCGATGCCCGTGCCGACGGTGAAGTACACCGCCGAGCGCAGGCCTTGCGCCGCTCCCCAGCGATGCTCGGCGACCAGCGCGCCGTTGACATCGGTCTCCCACGCGACCGGGACATGGAGCGCCGAGCGCAAATAGCCCACGACATCGCAATTCGCCCAGCCGGGTTTCGGCGTTGTCGTGATAAAGCCATACTGCGGAGACGCGGAGTCCAGATCAACCGGCCCAAAGCAGGCGACGCCCAAGCCCGCGAGCGGGCGCTCATCCTGATGCCGCTTGAAGAACCGGGCCACCGCGGCCAGTGTCTCCGCTGACGTGGTCGTCGGGATGACCTGCTCATCCACAATCTCCGGCTGTTCCGCCCCATCCGCCTCTCTCCCGAGCACGCAGTGAAACTTCGTGCCCCCACCCTCGACGCCGCCCCAGACGCGGTCCATGATCCGGCCTCGATTTCCAGCCTACCCTGCCAGCGTCACCACGGTGATACCGTCGCCGCCGTCGCGCGGCTCGGCGGAGGCGAACTTCTTGACCAGCGGATGGTGACGCAACTGCTCGCGGATGGCCTGGCGCAGCGCGCCGGTGCCCTTGCCGTGCAGCAGCCGCACGGTGGCCATGCCGGACATCGCAGCGTCATTGAGGTAGCTCTCAACCTCCTCCAACGCGTCCTCCACGCGCCAGCCGCGCAGGTCGAGCTGCAGTTCCGGCGCGGGCGCGTCGTCGCGCGAGGGGAGGGTGACGAGCTGTGGCGCGGCGCGGTAGCCTGGTTCGACTCCACTGGAGCGCGCGGCTCCAGTCCGGGCCTGGCGGCGGCTCACCCGCTCCAGGTTGCTGGCGGCCACTCGCAGGCGCATCGGGCCGATCTGCACCTCGACATCGCCGCGCGCGTTGGGCAGCGAGACGACCTCGCCCTGCTGGCCCATCGAGCGCACGCGCACCGTATCGCCCACCGCCAGCTCACCAGCCTCCACCGCCTCGCCCTCCCCGTCCGCGTCCTCCGGCTTCAGGCGTGAGGGCAGCGGCGCGTTGCGCGCCTCGATCTTCTGGGCGCGGGTACGCAGCTGCTCCAGCCGCTCCTCGGTCAGATTGCGGCGCATCTGGGCGCGGATACGCGCCAGCTCGGCCTGCGCCGCCTCGGACTCGCGGCGGGCCCGCGCGCGGGCGTCGTTGATGATCCGCTCGCGCTCTTCCTCCAGCTCGCGGCGCATGCGCTCCAGCTCTTTGCGCTGGTATTCGGCCTCGGCGCGCTCCATGCTCAGGTGGTAGCGCTCGTCGGCGGCCACCTGCCGCTCCTGCGCCAGCGTCGTCAGCAGGCCCTCCATCTCCACGCCCGCCGTCCCCAGGAATTCTCGCGCCTGGGTGATGATGTCGTCGGGCAGGCCGAGGCGGCCGGCGATGGCCAGCGCGTTGCTGCGGCCCGGCAGGCCAATGGTCAGGCGGTAGGTGGGCGAGAGCGTCTCCACATCGAACTCGACCGAGGCGTTGACGGCTCCCTCGCGCTCGTGGGCGAAGGCCTTCAGCTCGGAGTAGTGCGTGGTGGCGATGGTGGCGACGCCACGCTCCAGCAGCCAGGTGAGGATGGCGCGGGCCAGCGCCGAGCCCTCGCTTGGGTCGGTACCCGCGCCCAGCTCATCCAGCAGGACGAGCGCGCCGGGTGTGGCGACGCGCAGGATCTCGACGATGCGGCTGAGGTGCGAGGAGAACGTGCTGAGGCTCTGCTCGATGCTCTGCTCGTCGCCGATGTCAGCGAAGACATCCTGCCAGATGGGAATCTCAGAGCCGTCGCCCGCCGGGACGTGCAGCCCGGCCAGCGCCATCAGCGAGAGCAGGCCGACGGTCTTGAGCGCGACCGTCTTACCGCCCGTGTTGGGGCCGGTGACCACCACCATGCGCGCCTGGTCGCCGCCGAGCCAGAAATCAATCGGCACGACTTTGCCCGTCAGCAGCGGGTGCCGCGCCTGGCGCAGATGCAGGCGTCCCTCGGTGTTCAGTTTCGGCGCGCTGGCGCGGGTCAGGCTGGCGTAGCGCGCCTTGGCGAGGCAGAGGTCAATCTCCGCCAGCAGCTCGACCGCCAGGAGGATGTACGGCGCCTCTTGGCCCACCAGCTCGGAAAGCTCCGCCAGGATACGCTCGACCTCCTGTTGCTCCTCGATCTGGAGCTGGCGCAGCTTGTTGTTCATCTCCACGACGACCAGCGGCTCGACGAAGACCGTCGCCCCGCTGCTGGACTGATCGTGGACGATGCCGCGCACCTGGCCGCGCGCCTCCGCCCGCACTGGCAGCACGTAGCGATCGGAGCGGATGGTGACGATGGGCTCCTGCAGGGCGGTGCGGAACTCGTTAACGAGCGTGCCCAGCCGCTCCTGCAGGCGTTGCTGCGCGGCGCGGATGTCGTTGCGCAGCTGGCGCAGGCGCGGCGAGGCGGAGTCAAGCACCCCACCCTCTTCGCTGACGCACATGGCGATGCGCGCTTCGAGCTGCGCGCGCTGTGGTAGGTCCACCGCCAGCGCCTTGAGCAGCGGGGAGTCATCCTCCATGCGCGTAATGAGGCGGTTGACGTAGATCGCGGAGCGGACGGTGGCGGCGATATCGAGCAGGTCGGCGGGCGCCAGAACCTTGCCGCGCTCGGCGGCGCGCGTCTGCGGGCGCACATCGCGCGCGCCGCGCACGCCCGCGTCGGGGCGCAGGTCCAGCAGCTTGCGCGCCTCGGCGGTATAGGCCTGGCGGCGGCGCGCCTCGTCCGGATCGCTGGTCGGCTGGAGGGCAAGCGCCAGTTCACGGCTGGCCGAGAACGCGGTCTCCCCTGCCAGCCGCTCGATGATCTTAGGATATTCCAGTGTCGTCAGACTCTTGCTATGCATTGCTCTCTCGAATCAGCGCGGGCGGGTGAACCCGCGCCTAAGGGCCAGCCGGCCGCGAAGCCCACCTGCGTGGGCTGGGAACGAAACGGGGGCGTCCGAGCCCGCGCAGGCGGGCTTTGTGGCGGAACGCCCTTAGGCGCGGATTTATCCGCCCGCCGTCCCCGCCGTGCGCCGGCCATTCATGGCCGCGCCTTCCAGCTAACTACACATTCGCCGCTTTGGTCGCCATGACAACATACGCTACCCAGAACGGTCCGCTCACACATTCCGCCTGCGGAGCCATCCCAGCGTCGCGCAGCCGCGCGAGCAGCGGCCTGGCGACGCTTCCCGCACAGCTGATGGTCGCCTGCGCGCTTGGGCCATAGACCAGCCGCTGCAACGCCACCAGCGGCCGCAGGATGGCCCGCGCGGGCAGCAGCGACGCCCCTAGCACGATCACCAGCCGCCCGCCGGGCCGTAGCACACGAACGATCTCGCGCAGCGCCGCCGGGTCGGCGATATAGTCCGTCGGGAACGTGCTGACGACGGTATCAAACGACGCCTCCGCGAACGGCAGCGCCTGAACGCTGGCCTGCCGCACGATATCCGGCGCAACCCGTAGGCCGCGGCGGCGCAGCTCGCGCCGGGTGGCGGCCACCATCTGCGGCGAGCGGTCGATCGCGCGGGCATGGTAGCCGCGTTCCAGCATGTCGCCCATCAAGGCGCCGATGCCGCAGCCGACCTCCAGCACGTCTGGCCCTGTCAGTCGCGAGAGCGCCAGCCGCTGCCAGACACGCCACTGTCCCGCGAACGGAATCGTGCTGGCCAGCCAGTAGAGCGTGCGATTGCGATAGAGCAGCTCGAATAGCCAGCGCACGATGCGCCAGCGCGCTTCCTCGCGGCGTTTGGGCCAGCTCTGAGCGCCACCCGCCTCATTCGCTCCACTTGCCATGCCTAGGCATCCTCTCCTATGCCGCCGGGCGCGCGATGTGGCCCTGAAGCCGTGCGACGCCGACGATACCGGCGCGCTCCAGCCTCAGGGCCACTGTCCTCACCCGTGACGTGACGCGTGCGACGCGACTAGCGCGTCAGCGCGGTCTCGGCAGGCTCCAGCACCTCATCAATCAGACCATAGGCGACGGCATCCTGCGCGCTCAGATAGTAGTTGCGGTCTGAGTCGCGCTTGATGATGTCTATCGACTGTCCGGTGTGCTTGGACAGGATCGAGTAGAGCGCGTCGCGCAGACGCAGGATCTCGCGCGCGGTGATCTCGATGTCGGCGGCCTGGCCCTCCGCGCCGCCTAGCGGCTGGTGGATAAGGATAGTGGAGTGCGGCAAGGCGAAGCGCTTGCTCTTCGTCCCGGCGGCCAGAAGCACGGCGCCCATGCTCATGGACATGCCCATGCAGAAGGTGGCTACGTCGGGCTTGATGTACTGCATGGTGTCGTAGATCGCCAGCCCGGCGTAGATGCTGCCGCCTGGGCTGTTGATGTACATGCTGATGTCCTTGGTGGCGTCCTCGCTCTGCAGGAAGAGGAGCTGGGCGACGACCGCATTGGCGACCTGATCATCAATCGGTGTGCCGATGAAGATGATGCGGTCCTTGAACATGCGGGAGTAGATGTCCCAGCTGCGCTCGCCATAGGGCGTGCGCTCGACGACGCCCGGGACGTGCAGATTGGAGGGCAGAGGCGCGTTACCCGCGAGCCGGCGAAGCGTCTCAGGGTCGAATGGATGGCTCATAGCGTGTGTTCTCCTATGGATACGTGGCTGCCGGATGGGTCAGTCGCCCGTGTGGCATGAGCATCCCCAGAATAGGAGATGTCGCCTCGCGCTGCTCTCAGGCGGCGCCAGGGATACGAACACTCCTGGCGCCGCCTGCCTCTCTGCGCGCGCTCGCGGCGGGCTGAACCCTGCGGCAGTTACCCACAGGATAGCACATCGGCCCGAATCCCTGCCAAAGCGCGGCATGGCTCTGGCATCCACATAGTGACGCTAGCACGACACGCTGTATGGCGCGGTCAGCGACACGAATCCCTGAAGCTGTCGCGTTTGCGCTTGCCATTGGGTCGAATTGGCTTCGGTAACGGCGAGGACCAGGCTACCAGTCGTCGCGAATGACGCCACCTGCCCCATCGGACGCCAGGCGGGGTGCGGGCTGGCGGTCTCATAGCAGGGGTCCGCCAGCCGGTAGCCCAGGCCGCTGACCTCGACGACCGCCTGCTCATACGAAATGCCGGTGAAGGTCACGCGCGCATAGGTGATGGTCTGCTGGGGCCCGAGGAATTGCGCGGTCTTGCTCCCACCCAAGAGGGGACAATGCCAGCTGCCGGCGTCAATCTCACGCACCTCCGGCGCGGCCGCCAGGCGCGCGAGCCAATCCGGCGCGGCGAGAGGGTCACTGGGCAGCGTATTATAGTATGGTTGGTCCGCGGGCCGAGCGGTTCCATCAACCCAGAGAACATTGCTGGCAGGCTTGAGATCGTATATCCAGCGCTCGTCAAGCGAAGCCCAGGGCGTGCCCGCGCGCAAGCCCTGGCCCGCACATGGGTAAAGCGGACGCAATCCCAAGCCGATAACCAATTTTACGGCCTGCTCATATGCTGTTGTAGAGGTGAACCGTACGGTGACGAAGGGCAGGTACGCAGAGGGAGGGCGGGCGGAGAGTGGCTTTCCCAACCCGGCATAGAATTTTGCCGGAAGAGGCGCTGGTGTCGAGGCCGCATGGGCCTGCGGCGCAGGTGTGTTCGGCGCCGCAGGCTGACATGCCGAAAGTAGCAGGGCGAGCGCACACAGGAGCAAGACGGGAATCGCTCGGTTGATAATAGCCGGGCGAGAGGCTGAAACGAACCAGTCTTTGCGCATGCGGTACCTCCGGCTGTCATGCACAAGCAAGGCATGAGCGACGTTGAGCCGCGACGCCCGCTTCAACACAAAGACGCGGGCCTCACCAGTCAATTTTCGGGTGAGGCCCGGAGGTATGGGCGCAATGAGGATCGCGCTTAGCGGCGGCTGCCTGCGGTAGTGGGCCGCTCCTGCTTGGCCGTGGGCTTGGTGGTGACGGGGGCGGTCCATTTCACTACAGCGGCGGCCCAGGTTAGGCCGGCGCCGAAGGCCACCATGCCCAGGTGCGCGCCGGGATAGACACGCCCCTGGTCAATCGCCTCACAGAGCGCGATCGGCACGGCGGCGGCGGAGGTGTTACCGTACTTCTGGATGTTGACGAAGACCTTCTCGGTGGGCAAGTCCAGTCGCCGGGAAGCCGCCTCGATGATGCGCAGGTTCGCCTGATGGGGGATGAATAAGTCCATGTCGTGCGCGGTCATGCCGGCATGCGCCAGCGCCTCTTCCATCGCCGTGCCCATCACGCGGGTAGCGAACTTGAAGACCTCGCCGCCGTTCATCTTGACGAACTGGCGGCCTTCGCGCAGGCTCTCCTCAGTGATCGGCTCCTTCGAGCCGCCCGCGGGGAGGTAGAGGAGCTCAGGGTTCGCGCCATCGCTGCCGAGGGTATAGCCCAGCAGGCCGCCGGGCTGCTCGCTGGCGCTCAGGACCACCGCCCCCGCGCCATCACCAAAGAGGACGCAGGTGCCGCGATCGGTGTAGTCAATGACCTTCGAGAGCACCTCGACGCCGATCACCAGCGTGTGCTTCGCCGCGCCGTTGGCGATGAATTGATGCGCCACACTCAGGGCATAGAGGAACCCAGTGCAGGCCGCCTGCATGTCGAACGCGCCGCACTGCGCGCCCAGGGCATGCTGGAGCAGGTTCGCCGTCGAGGGGAACCGGTAGTCATACGAGATGGTCGCGACGATGATCAGGTCGAGGTCTTTGCCCTCGATGCCCGCCCGCTCCAACGCCTGCCGCGCCGCCGGGAGCGCGAGGTCGAAGGACGACTCGTCGGGCCGGACGATGTGGCGCTCCTTGATGCCCGTGCGCGACGTGATCCACTCATCTGAAGTCTCGACCATCCGCTCTAGGTCGGCGTTGGTCAGCGTTTGTTCGGGCACATGCATGCCCCAGCCCGTGATGGCGCTGTAGCGGCTCATACTGCTCCTCGCTAACTGCGGTCCCAGACGCGCCGCCGGACGGGAACACATCGCTCGCTTGCTGGCGTGTCGTGCGGAAGGGACGCTTTGGCGGCCATTGTAACATAATGCCTTGAAATTGTGTCCCCTAGCTACCACATTCGCGCTATGCTCAGCTGGCTTGGTAGCGCGGGCGAATCACCTTGTCCCCTATGACCGAAGCATGGCCGAAGCGCCGACGCCGTGAGATGCGCTGACGGTTGATCTTCGCCATCTTCGCCATGATGGACGCAGTGATTAAGGAGAACCTCTGGCGCTATGTCCGTTGACCACGGGCCTGTTTTCGGGTTACAGTGTGATGGCAGATACCGAGCATACACCTCAGTAGACAGTCATCACACAAGATTGGGCGGGCGGCCACTCCTGGCCCCACATGCGCCCGCTCATTCCGCCCCCCTTACACCAAAGGAGCCTCTATGCGTCACTGTGGCTATGGCAGCCTTGCGCGCACCCTTAGCGGCTCGCTGGAGGCTCTGGCGCTCGACGGGCCGAGCTTCGCCATGCCGGGCGACCAGCCGCGCTACGCCCCCGACCGACCGGCGGACATCCGCCACATGGATATCGTCGTCACGCTCGACTTCGAGCGCAAGCGGGTCAGCGGCTCGGTCACCCATCACTTCTCCGCGCTGTTCGATGAGTTGCGCGCCGTCACGCTCGACGCCGCCGAACTGAGCGTCGAGGCGGTCACACTGGCTAACTCGGGCGCCGCGCTCGACTGGTGGACCGAGGGCGAGAAGCTGCACATCCAGCTCGATCGCGTCTACAAGCACGGCGAGGAGTTCGCGGTCAGCGTGCGCTACTGGGCGCAGCCGCGCATCGGGCTGGTCTTCGTCGGGCCGGACGCGGGCAATCCCGACATGCCCGTCCAGGCGTGGACGCAGGGCGAGACGGAGTACCACCACTTCTGGTTCCCCTGCCACGACTTCCCCAACGACCGCGCCACCACCACGATGGCCGCCACCGTGCCGGGCGCGTTCTTGGCGCTCTCCAACGGCAAGCTTGAGCGCGTCGAAGAGAACAAGGACGGAACGAAGACCTACCACTGGCGGCAGGAGGTAGCGTTCCCAGCATACCTCATCACGCTCGTGGCGGGTGAGTTCGTCGAGATCCAGGATCACTGGCGCGACATCCCGGTCAACTACTACGTGCGCGTTGGGCGCGAAGACGACGCGCGCCGCATGATGGGCCACACGCCCGCGATGATGGAGTTCTTCACCGAGCATTTCGGGGTGGACTATCCCTACGCCAAGTACGCGCAGATCGTCGCCGAGATGTTCCTCGGCGCGATGGAGAACGTCAGCGCCACCACGCACACCTATCGCCTGCTGGCCGACGAGCGCGCCAGCCTCGACTACACGCCGGAGCCGGTCGTCGCGCACGAGCTGGTCCACCAGTGGTTCGGCGATCTGATCGCCGTGCGCGACTGGTCGCACACCTGGCTGAAGGAGAGCTTCGCTACCTACTTCGAGGCCGTCTGGATGCGCGAAGTCGAGGGCGATGACCACCTTCGCTTCGAGATGCGCGAGAACGGCGAGGACTATCTCGCCGCCGACAAGCGCGGACGCCGCCCGATCGTCTACAACGTCTACCGCAAGAACGGCAACGAGCTGTTCGATCCGCACAATTATCAGAAGGGCTCGCGCGTGCTGCATATGCTGCGGCAGGTGGTGGGCGAAGACGCCTTCTGGCGCGGGATGAAGCTCTACACGCGGCGCAATCAGGGGCGCGAGGTCATCACCGCCGACTTCGAGCGCGCGCACGAAGAGGCGAGTGGGCGCAGCCTGGCGCGCTTCTTCGAGCAGTGGGTCTACAAGGCGGGCCACCCCGAGTTCACCGTCAGCTACAGTTGGGACGATGAGCGCAAGATGGCGAAGCTGACCGTCAAGCAGACCCAGAAGGCGGACGAGCAGACGCCGCTCTTCGAGACACCCGTAGACCTCGCCTTCTTCGTTCCCAGGCGCGATGGCGAGAAGCCCGACGCCTCGGACAAGCCGATGATGCCGCACATCGTGCGTGTAGTAGTGGACCAGCCGGAGCAGACCTTCTACATCCCGCTGGCGCGCCGTCCCTTCGGCGTGCGCTTCGATTACGGCGGCTGGCTGCTCAAGACGCTCTCGTTCGAGCAGTCCGCCGAGGCGCAGCGCTTCCTGCTGCGGCGTGACCCGGACGTGAACGGGCGCATCGAGGCGGCGGAGGCGCTGGGCGAGCGCGGCGACCCCCAATCGCTCGACGCGCTGGAAAAGGCGCTCTTCGCTGAAGAGTTCTGGGGCGTGCGGCAGGCCATCGCCGGGGCGCTCGCCAAACGCAAGACAGCCCGCGCGCTGGACATCCTGCTGCGCGCCGTGAAGGAGATCGAGGAGCCGAAAGCCCGTCGCGCGATCGTGGCTGGCCTGGGCGAGTTCCGCGCGCCCGACCAGGGCGAGCTTGCCGCCCACGCCGCCACTGCGCTGACCGACCTGCTGAAGAAGGGCGAGCCGAGCTACTTTGTGACGGCGGCGGCGGCCACCGCGCTGGGCAAGACCCGCGCGCCCGGCGCCTTCGATACGCTGCTCGGCTACGTTGACACGCCCTCATGGCGCGAGATCATCCGGGAAGGCGTTTTCGCGGGCCTGGGTGAGACGGGCGACACCCGCGCGGCGGAGGTTCTGGCGTCATGGGCGGCAGACCGGGCGAAGCCGATGGACGCCCGCGCGGCGGCGTGCGCGGGGTTGGGCGCACTGGGCTCGACCAAACTGGTAGACTCCGACGCGGCGCGCACCCGCGCCGTCGAGGCGCTGATGATGGCGGTCAGCGACCCGTGGGAGTGGGCCGTACTCTTCGCCACGCGCGCGCTCATCCCATGGGGTGATATGCGCGCCATTCCCGCGCTCGAGCGGCTGGTGGCGGAGACGGCGGACGAGCGTGTCGCGCGCGTCGGGCGCACCTGCGTCGCCGCCCTGCAAAAGGGCGACACCGTGCGCGACGAGACGCGCAAGCTGCGCGAGGACCTCGACACCCTGCGCGAGGAGAACCGCAAGCTCCGCGAGCGCCTCGACGCGCTCGAGGCGGCGACGCCCTCCGGCCATAATGGCAAGAGTGACCACAATGGGGCTGGAGACAAGCCCGCCAGCGCGACGACACGCAGGGCGACGACCCGCAAGCGCGCCGAATAGCCGGAGCGCGATCAGCGATTACGAGAGCAAATACAAGGAGGCCGCCACCAGGGAGTCCATTCCCCGGTGGCGGCTCGCTGTATAGGCGGGATGTGTTAGCGACTGTCGGTGACGGTGGTGATACGGCCGCTTAAGTCAGTAATGGTGAGAATGTCGCCGCCGCCAGCCTGTGGTGTTACGATGACCGCGCTAGGCATGTCAGCGGGGGAAGAAGTCACCAACTCCCACGACGCCATGCCAGCCTTCCACACATACAGGCCAACTTTCCCGGCAGTCTGGTCGCCCTGACGCTGTACTTCGCGAGCCCAGTAGATCACCGAGCCATCGCTCAGAACGCCAAATGGTCCACTCAGCGCAGCGTCGTTTGGCAATCCCGCGCTGGGCGCGCCGGTAAAGCTGACGCCCTTGTTCAGACTCACGAGCGCATATTGCGGTGTCATGGTGAAGGACACGCTGTGGCTTTGCGTCTGTACAGCTGGCTCCAAGATGTAGAGCGCGCCTGAAGCCGCGACGACCATTCCGGCATCCGCTGGGCTGGAAAGATCGCCGACCTTCGACCACGACTCGCCCGCATTGTCACTACGCCAGAGGCTCATCGTGGGCATACCTTCGTTGCCGCAGCTCTGGTTCATGACTGCCGCGTAGATCGTTGAGCCCGTTGGAGAGGCCGCGAAATCGCACGTGTTCAGGCCCGCGTTGAAGATAGGCTGGTCAACCAGCGACCAGGTCGCGCCTCCATCAACGCTGGTCAGCAGTCGCGCCCCGAACGAGCCGATGATCGAGCCGCCGCCCGTAGCGAAGCCCGCGCTGGCATAGAGTCGCGTGCCTTGCGCCTGGAAGACATACGCTGACGCCTGGTACGGGCCCAGGCCCATGCCTATGTGGAAGAGATTGGTCGAGCCCATTACATCGCCGCCGGGCAGGTGAAGCCGTGTCCAGCTCTGTCCGCTGTTTGAGCTATAGAACTGCTCTGAGCAGTCCGTGTAGCCGGAGAAGAGCGTGCCGCCATGCGAGGCTTGCGAGCCGTTTGGCAGCTGCGGCGGCAGGCATCCTTGCCCGTTCTTCTGGCCGGAAACCGTCAGGAAAACGCGCGCTGGGTCAAGCGGGCTGACCGCGATCCACACGTCATCAATCGGCGTGATGTCCGTCTTCGGCTTGGGCAGCGCGCTGTAGGTCTTGCCGCCATCAGTAGAACGCTGCGGAGCGTTCTTGACGACGCGATACACGATCTGGGGGTTGCTGGGCGCGACGACGGGAAGCTCCCCTGGCTGCAGGTAGTCTGATTGCTTCCCACTGGGTGTCCCTATTGCGCTCGGCGTGGGGGGAATAGAGGACGTGCTCGTCGCCGATGCGCTGGCGCCCGTGCCGCGTTGGCTGGCGTTATGGGCCAGCAGCGCCGCAAGCAAGCCAACGACGATAGTGGCCGCTGCCGCGCCCGCGAAGGCGCGCCAGCGTGTGCGGAGAGAGTTATTCGGTGAGTCCATGAGAGGACGTGGTCCTTTCGGTCTGGAGAGATGCTCATCATGCGCATCGAGCCGCCGCTCACGCAGCCTGCCATTCGCGGGTTCTGTGGCGGGTAGCGAGGCCGCGAGCGTCACGCGCGCCCAGGCGGAGAGGTCCCCGCCATCGGGCGCGCGACGCCGCCAGCGCGCCCCATCCGCGACCAGCCGCTCGTGCAGCGGCCAGAGGTCGGGTGAGAGCTCGGAGCGGTCGGGATCAAGGAACGTATCGTCTGGGCGCTGGTCCGGCGTATCAGCCATCTAGCGCCTCCCTTCGGTCGAATCGGAGGATAGTGTTCGCGGGCGCCGCGCGGGATCGCCCGCTTCCGAGAGCCGCTCGCGCAGCAGCCCAAGCGCCCGCCGCAGGCGTGTGCGCGCCGTAGCCGCCGGAACGCCAAGCGCGGCTCCAATGGCGCTGGAGTCCATGCCGGCGTAGTAGCGGAGCGCGACGACGAGGCGCAGGTCCTCATCGAGCGTGTTGATCGCGGCGCGCAGATCGAGTGCGGTGGCATGGTCGCTGTCGCCTGGGTCCGCATCGAGCCATGCCAGCGCGCGTGGCTCGATGCGGACCTCCGCCAGCGACTCCGTCTGGCGCAGACGCGCGCCAAAGCGCCCGCGTAGCCAGTCGCGGCAGACGTTGACGGTGATGCTGGTGAGCCAGGCGCGAGCGGACTCGCGGTCGCGCAAGCCGGGCCAGGCGCGCCACGCGCGGAGGATGGCTTCCTGCGCGGCGTCCTCGGCGTCGGCGGAACCTATCAGCGCGGCGGCGATGCGGGTAATGGTCGCGGCGCTCCCGTCCAGCAGCGCGCTGAACTGGACGAGATCGCTGTTGTCCGGCGTGTTGGGAGTCTCGCCGGAGGACGCGCCGTCGCGCGCGCGCGCGACGGATTCTCCCAACTGCCAGGACCATCGCGCCGGCTGCCGCATGTCGCCTCGCCTTCCATTGTCGTGTTCGCGTTCGTGTTCGCGTTCGCCCGGCGCCGGGCGAGCGCCGCCATCCATAGCGTGAGACGGAGCGACGCCCCGCAACTGTTTTGCGCATGCGCTTTGACGGACGAAGGGTCCTGTGCTACGATAGTGGACAATCGTTTGTTCTCAGCGTGACGGGAGGCTTTTCAATGCCCCGCATTCCTTATCCTGACCTCTCCGCTATCACGGACCCTGAGATGCTGGGCTATCTGGAGGATGCGCGCGTGCATGGCGCGCCACGCCCAGAGAGCCAGGCTATCCGGGCGCACGTACCAGCGGTGATCCGCGCGTTCACGCAGGCGTGGATGACGACATTCCGCGAGGGCGTGCTCGATCACTCGATCAAGGAGCTCTGCCGCGTCTATGTCTCGCAGTCCATCGAGTGCGAGTATTGAGGGGTGCAGCGTTCGGTCCGGTCGGGATCGGGAAGCATTCCAGAAGCGAAGTACGCGAAGCTCCTGCACTTCGCCACGTCCGATGAGTTCACCGAGCGCGAGAAGGCCGCGCTCACCTATACCAGCGCGATCGTCTGGGAATCATCCATCGCCGATGACGCGCTCTGGGAGCGGCTTCACGCGAGCTTCACCGACGCGGAGCTGGTCGAGCTGGGCTTTTTCGTTGGCCTGACGCTCGGCCAGCAGCGGTGGATCAAGACGCTGGCCATTGGCCATCGTGAGGTGCTGGCTGGTACCGAGGGCGGCCTCGCGCCCCTTGAGGCCGATGAGGGTTGACACCCGGCCATAGCCACGACACGGCGGCCAGCGCGAAGACTTCGCACTGGCCGCCGTGTTGCTATTGGCGCCTATTGTCCAACGGTCGGCGAGTCCAGTGGACTGCCCGCCGAGAAGCTCCAAATCTTGGCGCCGTTCGACGTATTGATGGCGTAGAGATTGCCATTTGCGGCGCCGATGAAGAGCCGCCCCTGCATGATGACCGGCCAGGCGCGCCCGAACCCGCCGCTGCGTGTGAAGGACCATAGCTTCGAGCCGTTGCTCTCGCGCAGGGCGTATAGCACGTTATCCGAGGATGTGATGAAGATCGCGCCGTTATACGCGGCCGGCGTGCCCGTGACCGAGCCGCCCGTCGAGAAGCTCCACAGCTTGTTGCCAGAGCTGACGCTGACCGCATAGACATGATAATCATTCGAGCCAAAGTAAACGGCGCCGTTGTCTACAGCGGGCTTGCCAAAGATCTGGCCGCCGGTCTGATAGGACCATTTCAGCGAGCCATTGCTTGTGTTGATCGCGTAGAGCTTGCCGTTGTCCGCGCCGATGTACACGGTCCCATTGTTGACGGTTGGCGATGTGAACTCGATCGCGACGCCCGTCTGATAGCGCCAGCGCAGCGCGCCATTGTTGGCGTTGAGCGCGTAGAGATAGCCGTCTGAGGAGCCCGCGTAGAGCGTTCCATCGGGCTGGACATTGACAGAGCCTGAGATCTGGCCGCCGGTTGGATAGCGCCAACGCTGATTTCCAGTCGCGGCGTCCAGGGCGAAGATGACCCCATTATCGGTCGCGCCGAAGACCATGCCATTGTAGAGCTGCGGCCGGCCATCAATGCCGCCGCCGGTGGAATCGCCCTGCTTATGCCAGAGCGTATGCCCCGCATTGAGCGCCGCGACGTAGCCGTCCTGTGTGGTGATATAGACGATCCCGTTGTTGGCCAGTGGCTTGTTGGCCTCCGAGCCAATCCCCATCTTCCACCGTTGCGCGCCGCTCTGGGCATTGATGGCGAGGAAATCGCCGTTCCCATCGCCCACATAGACTGAAAGCTGGGAGAGTGACGGCCCCAGCTGGGAAGTGGGCGCTGGAGTGGGGGTCGCGGGGGGCGCCGTCGTGGCGGTGGTGGCCGGTCCGGAGCCAGTTGGGCTGGGCGTCCCCGTGGAACCGCCGCTGCTCGTCCCAGCCTCCGTCGAGCAGGCGACGAGCGCCAGACAGCACACGATCAGCGCGGAGATACCGAGACTGCGGAGCGCGACTATTCGCTGGAACCGGGAAGACATAGGGCCAGCCCCTCCCACTTGGCATACCAACCATGCACGGAGCAGGCTCAAGTATACCGTGCGCCCGCTCGTTTTCACTCAGCAGGAATGCTGGCGCTGGCGCCGGGATATCGGAGGGGGTCTTCAGCGCGGTTGGGTGGGTGGAGTCTCGCGCAGCCAGAGCGACATATGTGTGGGCTGCACCGTCTCCGCGACCGCCTCGGTGAGCCGCTGGCGCAGCGCGGGTAGGTCCACCTCCTCGCGCAGCCCGGCGCTGAAACGCTCCAAGGCCTGGCGCGCGTCGTAGGCCTGGCGGTAGAAGCGGCGGTCAATGCCGGCCTGGATTCGGTGGCGCAAGGGCTGGAAGAGCGCGGCGACCGCCAGCGTTGAGAGGACGACGAGGATCGGGGTGTTGAGCGCCTCAACGCCGGTGAATGCACGCAGCGCGAACTGGCCGCCGATGACGCCGCCCGCGTAGACGCCCGCGAGGATGGCGGTGAGCAGGCCATAGATCACCGTGCGGCGGATGATGACGTCAATGTCATACAGCCGAGAGCGCAGGATGGCGATGCCCACGCCCAGGGGCAAGGGTATCCAGAAGATCGCGAGCCAGACGATCTGGGTGAGATGGAATACCGAGCCAGGCGTATCGAGCTGGGGCCAGAGAAAGGGCAAGACCGCCGCCAGATTATTCAGCATGATGCCAATCACCAGACCAAAGACAACCCACTTCGTCTGCTGGCGCTCGCGCGGCGTGTACACCTTGATGTAGCGGTAGATCTGCGTCAGCGCGCAGCCTCCCCAGGTCACGAGCACCGAGATAAACAGGATGCCGTCTGGTAGGCCGGCATTGAACAGGATGAATTGAATGATCCACAACAGGACGATCAGCGCCGTCCAGCGGGGCGTGAATTTGCCGGTCGGGAAGGTGAGCATGAACGCCGCGAGCGCGGGATAGGACAGCGCGACGATGACCGCCTGGCTTACACCGAGGAGCGCTGGCCCGCTTGCGGTGTTCGTCAGCGAGTCAGAGATGCCTGTGGAGCCGAAGGTGATGAGGACGGCGGAGACAAACAGCCCCATCAGGTCGCCCCACTTGCGCCAGGCGATGAGGAAGCCGACCGCGAAGAAGATCAGCGAGGCGCCCACGAGGACTACGATAGTGAAGGCGGCGAACGTAGTTGGCGTGATTCCGTGGGTTTGCATCGCGCGCCAATCCGCCAGCGGCGCCTGACCGGTCGGGCAGTTGTTAGCATCCGTTTCGGGGCATGGCTGTGTGAACAGCGCATACATGGGCTGGATACTGGTGAGGAAGCAGGTTACGTCAACCAGCACGACCAACAGCCAGACCACATGGGCTACGCGCAGCCAGCGACTCTTCACCGCTATTGGCCCGCCTGTGGCGCCTGTGGCTCCGCTTGACCCCGCGACACGTTCAGCCATGCTGGTCCCCTTGCCATGTACGGCTCCGCCCCACGCGCCAATTGCGCATCAGGCTACCCCGAGGGCGGCGGCGCGGCCATCAGGAGATTGGCGCACATTTAGCGCCTGTTTCGAACTGCCGCGCCCAATACCAGGCGCCTTCAGCGTACATGTCGCACGTCCTGGAAGCGTTACGGTGATCGTTACGGCGCCGCAGTAGGGGGTGACGCCAGCAGCGGGCAAACAAACAGCAGATAGCAGAGGGCAAACAAAAGCGGCTTCTCGCGCGCAATACGCCAGAAGCCGCTCGCGGATGAGGTTAAAGGGCAGGTGGGAAAGGACTCGAACCTTCAACCGGTGGTTTTGGAGACCACTGCTCTGCCAATTGAGCTACCCACCTAGGGCACAGCGACCGGGCTGACTTGAATAGCTCAGGCCGCGTCCTCACGATACACTACCCGCTCTGGGCATGTCAAGGCGAACGCTGGCCTCATCAGTGGAGCGCCAGATGGCCCGCCCTCCCGAACCGCAAAGCGGGCCATCATGCGTGAAACCCGAAACGCGGGCGCTTTAGGCGTAGCGCGGCTGCTGAGTGGGCGCAAGCGCCATGGCTGGCCCCTTGCCTGGCGCGCGCGCGCCAGCTGACCACTCATCGAGCCAGCGGTCGAGCGACTGCGCGCGGTACTGCGCCTTCTCGGAGCCTTTGATCTCGTTGCACTTGCGGTGCGCGGGCGCCAGGTTGTGCGCCGCGTGCTCGCCGCCATCGGCCAGCGCCACAATGTGATCGAAGGAGAGGTCGTCGAGCGTGACGGGCTGCTTACAGATTGCGCAGATCCAGTGGCCCTGCCCGTCGCGCGAGCGCTCCATGATGTGCGCCAGCTCGACCGCGCGTACCGAGCCATCCGCGCCGCGCCGTCGCGCGCCACTATTCAGCCGCAGCGCGCGCCGCCGCATGATGTCAATCATCCAGTCGTCGAAGTTCGATGGCCAGTCGAGATTCGCCGGGAAGGCCGAAACCCCTGAGCGCGCCAGCGCGGCCCGCGCATGCGTCTGCTGGCGCGTCGCCGGGCGCACGGGCCGCGCGTCGGCAGACCCCGCCGGGCTCATCACGTGGCGTGTGGCGTGGCGGGGCTGCTCGCGCGCTGGCGTGTAGGCTGGAACGGGTGTAGCGTAGGTCGCCCCCGGGGCCGGCGTCCGGTAGACGCCCCCAGCTCGCGTGGCTGGTCGCGGCGCCTGGACGCCGCGCGGTGTCCGCACGACCTGACGCCCCGCACGCGCGGGACGGCGCTCAGCGCCGTGCGCCGGACGTGCGGCCTCCTCCTCCAGCTGGCTCGAGCGCGCCTCGCGTGGCAGTGGCGGCAGCAGCGCCGGATGATCCGGCCAGGCGCTCGACGCGGTCCAGAGCGCCGCGGAGGTCCACCTGTTCTGGGCTGGCGCAGCGACACGCGCATAGCTTACTGGACGCGGAGCGATCGTCGCGCCCGCGAGACCAGCGTACTCACCGGAGAAATCCGCGGCTGGCGTGTCGGCCCGGCGCTGCTGATAACGAACGGTAGGAAGACGGCTCGCGGAGCGCGTCCGGGTGGGGGTGATAGCAGGACGCGGAAGACTCGAAGGACTCAAACTCGAAGGGGCGGAATCCAGTCCGCTTCTGGCGGGCGTCCGCGCCCGCGCGTTGTATCGCATACTCACAATAGGTTGTACCCAATCCACATCATCCCCGCCACCCGCGTCTCATCAGCGTCTCATACCAGATATGGTGTTTACCTGTACGTCGCGCGCTCCGAATCGCAGTGGAGCGGTGGATGCGTCTAGCGAGAGAAGGCGCTCGCCCACAGCGGTCTCGCAATCCGATTGCGTCCCTGGGTCGCGCCGACCGGCGCGAGCGTCCTTCACTGTTCTACCTGCATTATCGCGCACCTGGCGCATTACCGTCAAGTTTATCGCCGCCCAGCCTATCCCAGCCGTCGCGCAGCGCGCCCAACTATGACTCGAATGTTACGACGAAGACTCACCCTGCGCAGACACAAGATGGGCCTTTCGCCTCCCTTGAATTCGGCTTGCGTCCATTCGCTGAGCCCTTGGCATGACAAGCAGGTTGCGTTATCATGGCAGTGCTTCAAGCGCGTGAGCATGTCTGCGTCCTTGAACAGGCACATGCCCTTCACGGTGGTCTGTGTTCAGCATGGCAGATCAGTTCCAATCGCTGCTCAACCAACTCCGCCAGGCGGTGTTGACACGCGCGGGCGACACCACCCAGGAGGTGCGCTCCAAGATCGTCTCATGGGCCGCGCAGCTTGACGCCGCTCCCGATGCTCCCAGTGACCTACCCGACGCCGTCAAGAGCTATGTCAAGAAAGTCGTTCTCTACGCGTACAAAACCACCGACGCTGATGTTCAGCGCTTGAAGGACGCCGGGTATTCCGACGACGCTATCTTCGAGATCACCCTCGCTGCGGCGCTGGCAGCGGGACTGAGACGTCTCGACACAGGACTGGCCATATTAAAGGGGCCGCCACATGCGTCTTGAAGCGCTGGAACACGGCTTCCGACCACTCCAAACTGTCCAGATTCGCCTGATCAAGCGGTTTGCGGGCTACCTGCCTGGCCCCATCGCCGTGATGTCCTATCGCCGTGACCTCTTCGGCAAATACTTTGCGCCCATTCTCCAGATCGCGATGCGTCACGCCAAAGGTTGGCGCGTTGGTGATGTGGAACTGTTTGCGGCGTTTGTGTCGAAGCAGAACCAATGCGCCTACTGAATGGGCGATCACTCCGCAGTTGCGGACCTCGCCCTTGGTGATAACGACCTGATCAAAGCAGTTCTCGCCGATTGGCGCACGGCCCCAGTGAATGAGCCGCTGCGCGCCATTCTTGCCTTCCTGGCAAAGTTGACCCTGTCCCCCTCGACGGTCGTGGAACACGACATCCAGCAATTGCACGACGCGGGGCTGACCGATGAGGCCATCGAAGCAGCGATTCGAGTGTGCTTTGCCTTCACGATCATGGATCGCCTGGCAGACGCGCTGGACTTTGAGATCCCCGCGGACGCCTCGACTCAGAAAGCGGCGCGCATCCTTTTCACAGCAGGCTATCGGATTGCGAGCGTGCCAGGCTAAAGGCAGTCATGAAGTTGACCTGCGCGCCAGGACGAAGGACCGTCCCGCGCAGAGATGGGCCCTTCACCTCTCCTGAATCCGGGTTGCGACCTAGGCGGTCGTCGCCGTCTGGCCGGGGCGCACGAGGTCGCGGGCGGCCTGCTTGATGTGGCCAGACGAGAGGCCGTTCAGCTCACGCAGGATGGCGACCGCGCCATGCTCGATGAATTGATCGGGTAGGCCGATGATCTCCAGCTTTACGTCGCCCATCAGGCCATGCGCGTTGAGCAGTTCCAGCACGGCGCTGCCGAAGCCGCCCGCGGCCACGCCATCCTCGATCGTGACCAGCCGCCCGGTCGCCTTCGCCAACCGCAGGATCAGCTCCTCATCCAGCGGCTTCGCCCAGCGCGCATTGACCGCCACCGCCCGGATGCCATCCTCCGCCAGCAGCTCGCGCGCCGCCTGCGTCACCAGTGGGACCATGTGCCCGTAGCCCAGGATCGCGACATCGCTGCGCGCGATGTCGGCCTCATCCGTCAGCAGCTCGGCCTTGCCGATGGGCAGCGCCTGGTACTCCGGGTCGAGTGGCACGCCGACGCCGCTGCCGCGCGGGTAGCGCAGCGCCACGGGGCCGTCCATGTAGAGCGCGGTGTAGAGCATGTGGCGCAGCTCGTTCTCGTCCTTGGGCGCCATCAGTCGCATGTTGGGTATCGTGCGCAGCATCGCGATATCGAAGACGCCCTGCTGGGTGTGGCCGTCCTCGCCGACCAGGCCAGCGCGGTCCATCGGGAAGACGACGTGCAGGTTCTGCACGCTGACATCGTGAATCACCTGGTCGTAGGCGCGCTGCAGGAAGGTCGAGTAGATCGCCGCCACCGGCCGCATGCCCTCGCACGCCAGGCCCGCCGCGAATGTCACTGCATGCTGCTCGGCGATGCCAACGTCGAAGTAGCGCTCCGGGATGGCCTTCGCCAGCTTGTTGAGCGAAGTGCCTTCGGCCATCGCGGCGGTGATGCCGACGATGGTGGGGTCGCGCCGCGCCAGCTCCACCAGCGCGTCGCCGAAGACGTTCTGATATTTCGGCGGCTCGCCGGGCTTCTTCTTCAGCTCGCCGGTGGTCAGATCATAGGCGCCTGGGCCATGGTAGGTGGTCGGATCGGCCTCGGCGAAGTCGCAGCCTCGCCCCTTCTGCGTGATGACCTGGACGATGATTGGGCCTTCCAACTCCTTCGCCTTCTGGAAGACATCCACCATCAGCTCGGTGTTGTGACCGTCGAACGGGCCAAAGAAGGTGAAGCCTAGCTCCTCGAAGATCACGCCGCTCTTGCTGGGCAGCACGAACTCCTTGGCGCTACGGCTCGCGCGCTTGGCCACCTGCTTGGCCAGCGAGCCGCCAGGGGCGTGGTCCAGCGTGTCAATGGCGGCGTCCTTGAAGCGGCGGTACGCGCCGTGCTCGCGCAGGCGGCTCAGATGGCCATGCAGCGCGCCGACATTGTCCGAGATGCTCTTGTCGTTGTCGTTGAGCACGATGATCAGCCGTTTGTGGAGCGCGCCCGCGTGGTTGATGGCCTCCAGCGCCATGCCACCGGTCAGCGCGCCGTCGCCGATGATCGCCACCACGCTGAAGTCCTCGCCCTTCAGGTCGCGGGCGACGGCCATGCCCAGCGCCGCCGAGATCGAGGTGCTGGCGTGGCTGGCGCCGAAGGCGTCATACTCGCTCTCGGCGCGGCGCAGATAGCCCGAGATGCCGCCGAGCGTCTTGAGCGTGCGGAAGTTCTCGCGCCGCCCGGTCAGCAGCTTGTGCGGATACGCCTGGTGGCCGATGTCCCAGACCAGCAGGTCGCGCGGGGCGTCGAAGGCGATATGCAGCGCCAGAGTCAGCTCGACGGCGCCCAGATTGGGGGCGAGATGGCCGCCACGCAGTGAGACGGTTTCGATGATCTCCTGCCGGATTTCCCCGGCAAGTTGCTCAAGCTGGATGGGCGACAACCGCTTGAGTTGAGTGGGGGCGTTAATAGTATCGAGAATTCGTGCCACGAATCACCATCTCCTTGAAGCGGCCTCACACCCAGCCACGGCGCGTCAAAGCAAAGACAACACGCGCCGCAATGGATACGTCCCGATAAGTCCCGATGAGTCCCGATATGTCTGAGGGCGCTCGCCGCCCCTGTGATGAGCCGCGCCACTCGAGACGGTCCTGAGGAATGTCCTCACCATTATACGGCTACATTTCGTCGAGTACCACTGAGCAATCCCTGAATCCTAGCCACTTGAGGGCGCCTTGTGCGACACGCGAGGCCGCCATTCCGCGCACTCGTGTGCAAGCGTGCGGCGCGTCATCCCAGCGCGCCGAGGCCGAGACCGTCGCGCCCGACCGGCGCCGGCTGTTCCACCGGCTCCTCTCGCTCCAGAGCGCAAGCGAAGAAGGCGCTGACACGCTGGCAGTAGCTGGGACGGTCGAGGAAGTAGGCGCCGCAATGGCCCGCGCCGTCGGCTAGCCACAGCTCCTTGGGGCCGCTCGCGGCGTCGTAGAGTCGCTGAGTGTGGCTGGCGGGAATCGTCTGGTCGGCGGTCCCATGGATGAGGAACAGTGGGCGTGGGGCGATCAGGTCTACGACGCGCAGCGGCGCCACATCGCGACTGCGGTAGCCCGCGCGCCGCGCCAGGAAGTAGTCAGCGCTGAGGAGGAATGGCTCACCGGGTAGGCGAATCGTGCGGGCGATGTTGTGGCTCACCACGTCGGCATGGGTGGCGAACGGTGAGTCCGCCACGACGGCGCGTATCTCAGGCCGCCCAGCGGCGGACAGAATCGCCAGCGCCGCGCCCATCGAGAAGCCGATGACGCCCACGCGAGCGCTGGAAATCCGCGCCAGCGTGTAGTCCAGCGCGGCATAGACATCGCGCAGCTCGCGGTAGGCCAGCGTGACCGGCGCTCCATGGCCGGCGCCATGCCCGTGGTAGTCGAACAGCAGGACGTTGAAGCCCGCCCGCCAGAGCGCCGAGCCGATGCCGATCAGCTCGGACTTCGCGCCGCGAAAACCCGTCAGCCCGATGACGACCTGGTCCGTTTCGGGGCGCGGGAACCACCAGCCGTCGAGCGTGCGGTCCTCCCGCTCGGTCGGGATGCGCACGTCCTCCCAGGGTACGCCGGTCTCGAAGGGCGTCATCACGTAGCCGTCCATCGGGCTGGGACGCCGAGGGGCCGTCAGCACACGCGCGACGTAGTAGCCCACGCCCGCGCCCGTCGCCAGCACCGCGCCCATGCTCGCGCCCGTCGCCAGCGCCAGCCCGCGCGCCAATCGCCTGCTCATGACTCGCCTGTCTCCGCTCCGCTCGTGCCGCGTCTGCCGCGCCGCCTACTCCGCCTATTCCGCCCGCTCTGATTGTACCGCTTCCACGCTGGCCGCCAGCCAGCCGCGCGCCTGGTAGATCGCCGCCAGCGTGTCGGGGCGATCGGTCATCAGGCCATCAACGCCCCAGTCGAGCAGGCGCTCCATATCGGCGCCGTTATCCACCGTCCAGACGTGGATATCCAGCCCCAGCTCGCGCGCCAGACGGATGCTGGTCGGCGAGACGACGCGAATCCCGCGATGGACCTCTGGGACCTGGAGCGCATCGTAGGCCGGACGCAAGCGGCGTGTCGCGCGGAACAGGACATGGAGCACGAATGAGCGCGCTTCAGGTGCGCTGGCCGAGGTAGCCACGCGCCCCTCACTCAGCGCGCGGAACCGCGCCACCATCTTCTCCTCGAAGCTGCCGACCATCGTGCGGTCTTCCCGGCTATGATCCCGCAGCAGTCGGGCGAAGCGGCGGTCGCCCTCCTCACTCTCCTGCTTGATGTCTATATTGATCCGCACGTCCGGGAAGCGCTCGAATACCTCGACCAGCGTCGGGATGGTGACGCCCTGCCCACGCCAGGGATAGGTCGCGCCGCCATCAGGCGTGAAGCGATAGCCCGCGTCCAGCCGCTTAATTTCGTCGAGCGTGAGCGCGCTGATCGGGCCGGAGCCGTTGGTGGTGCGCTCCAGCATATCGTCATGGAAGACGACGATCTCGCCGTCGCGGGTGTAGTGGATGTCCAGTTCCAGCGCATCCGCGCCCAGCGCCAGCCCGCGCTCGTAGGCTGGCAGCGTGTTCTCGGGCGCGAGCGCCGAGCCGCCGCGGTGAGCGAAGAACAGCGGCCGTTCGTGGGTGGTGTAGGGCGGTCGCGAGATTTCCTCGCGCCCCGTCGCGCCGCGCTTGTCACGGTTCATCAGACGCCCAGCCTTTCTGGCGCGCATCGCGCGAGCGGGTACGCCGCGCGCATCGTCGCGCTCACAGACTACGGCGTAGAGGCGCCTGCTGTCTACATCTCCAGCGCGCGGCGGCTGTGACATGCGCGTGCGCATAACGGCTCAGGATGTGCGGAAACCGTGACGCCGCCAGCCGAGCCTATGGAGAGACGCCATGCTTCATGGCAGGTCGGTCACGGCCCAGATGTGCCCAGAAGCGCCAAATACGCGGCGTCTTGACCCGCGTTGTGTGATCACGTCCGCGCCCACCAGAGCCAGGAGCCGGACAGCCGTACGCGTCATGAGGAGAACACCATGCGACTTCAGGGAAAGGTAGCGGTTATCACAGGGGCCGCCTCAGGCATAGGGCTGGCGATGGCGACACGCTTCGCGGCTGAGGGCGCCAGCGTCGTCGCTGGTGACTGGCACGCGGGGCGGCTCGAGGAGGCCGTCGCCAAGATCAAGGCGGCTGGCGGAGCGATTGTCGGCGCGCAAGGGAATATCGCCGATCAGGCGACAGCGGAAGGCCTGGTTGATTTGGCGATCAGCACGTATGGACGGCTTGACGCGCTCTGCAACAACGCCGGGGTGATGGATTACATGCAGGGCGTGGGCGAGCTGTCGGATGAAGTCTGGCGCCGTGTCCTGAGTATCAACCTGGACGGGCCGATGTTCGCGACCCGGCGGGCGGTGCGCTACATGCTCGAGCACGGCGGCGGCTCCATCGTCAACACCGCTTCGACTGCTGGGCTGCACGGTGGGGCCGCGGGCGCCGCCTATACCGCCTCCAAGCATGCGCTCGTGGGCCTCACACGCAATACCGCCTGGATGTACGCCACGCGCGGCATTCGCTGTAACGCCATCTGCCCGGGTGGAACCAAGACCAACATCGCTGAAACGATGCCACAAGAGCGTCTGGACCCCGCTGGCTCGCAGCGCGCCGGGGCGTTCTCGGCGCTAATCCCCGTCTACATGGACCCAGAGGATATCGCCGCGCTCGCGCTCTTCCTCGCTTCGGATGAGTCACGCCACATCAACGGCGCGATTATTCCCGCCGATGGCGGCTGGGACGCCGTCTAACCACGGCG
>DASTKI010000075.1:0-2708 GCA_035716045.1 Ktedonobacterales bacterium | reverse complement strand
TGCAGGAAGAGCGGATGCACGCGCAGCACGGCGAGGGCTGGGTGCGGCGGATGGCGCGCGAGGGCGGCGCGGCGCGTGAGTCGCAACAACAGGCGCTCCGTCGCGTCTGGGATGAGGTGTTCTGCTGGTTTGGCCCAACTGTTTCATCCGGCGAGAATGATCCGCTGAAGGCGGCGGGCGTGCTCGACGCGACCCCCGACGAGCTACGCGCGCGCTTCCTGGCGGTGATCGGTCCGATGCTCGGCACGGTCGGCTTCGATCTGCCGCTGCGCCGTGTCGGCGACCACTGGGAGCTGAGCGAGCCGCTTCCCTGGGATCGCTGGGACGCCGCCACCTATCAGCTTGCGCCTGCCAAAACGGGCAAAGGCAAACAACGGCGAAAAGAGTCGCAGGCATGAAGCGTCCAGAAGAGCAAGAACACGAGCAGCCAGCGGTGAGTTGTCCCTTCTGCGGCTCGGCAGAGGTCGAGCTACTGGCGCTCTTTGGCTCGCAACTCTTAACCGATCAGTATTACTGCCGCGCCTGCCACACCCCGTTCGAGCATCTGCGCGCCGACGCGGACGACGCTGAGCGGGCAAGCCCGGCGCATCTGGCGAATCTGACGCACCGGGGAGAATAGGAATAGTGCACATGGCGGAGCAGACGGCGACCTCAGGCAGAAGATTCAAAATTGGCTATCTGGCGTCGCTGGATGATACGCCAACCGAGGGAACGACGCCGCGCTTCAGCGATGTGCGCGCGCTGGCCCTGGCAGCCGAGGCGGCGGGGATTGATTCGTTCTGGGTGGCGGACCATTTCATCGCCCGCATGCCCGAGGAGGGCGAGGTCGGCCAGTGGGAGTCGCTCACGTTCCTCAGCGCCCTCGCCGCCGTCACCTCGCGCATCCAGCTTGGCCCGATGGTCGCCGCCACCTCCTTCCGCAATCCGGCTCTGACCGCCAAGATGGCCGACAGCATCGACGAGATCAGCAACGGCCGCTTCATCATGGGGCTGGGCGCGGGCTGGCACGAGCCGGAATATACCGCCTTTGGCTACCCCTTCGACCATCTGGCGAGCCGCTTCGAGGAGGCGTTACAGATCATCGTGCCGCTGCTGCGTGAGGGCAAGGTGGACTTTGCGGGCGAATACTACACTGCCAGCGATGCAGTGCTGCGTCCGCGCGGCCCCTCGCCCAAAGGGCCGCCGATCCTGATTGGCGCCCGCCGCCCGCGGATGCTGCGGCTGGTCGCGCGCTACGCCGACGCCTGGAATACCGCCTGGCACACGAAGCCGGAGGTGGTGGCCGAGCGTCTGGCGGGGATGCGCCAGGCGTGTGAAGAAGAAGGACGTGACCCCGCGACGCTGGAACTGACGGCGGGCGCAATCCTGAAGCTGGGGCCGGATGGCCAGCCAGCGGAGGGCAAGCCTTACCAATTGACCGGCACAAACCAGGAGATCGCGGACCGCCTGCGCGGCTTCGTCGAGGTCGGCGCACAACACCTGATCCTGGTCATCGAGCCGGAAGGGATGGTGGGCTTCGAGCGCTTCCTGCCAATCCTCGACCTGCTCAACCAGCGCTGACACCCGCCACAGTAAGGTACCTGCCGGATTGACATATCGCCAGCCAGACCTCTACAATGTTCCGGCCAGCACACAAGACCGCGCGCCGCGGAGCGGATACGCTGGCGGAGAGCAGGGCGGGGAACGGTATGGCAGAGGGCGAAGGGACGCTCGCGGGCAGTCGCGTTGGCGCGTATCAGCTGGGTGAGCTGATTGGCGCGGGCCAGCTTGCCGAGGTCTACCAGGCGCAGCATCCCGCGATGCCGCAGCCCGTCGCGCTCAAAATCTTCATGCCGAGTGTCGCCGCCAATACCGCCTACATGGGCGCGATGCACGATATCGCCTCGCGCGTCCAGCTTCTCAAGGCGGACTATATCCTGCCGATCCACGGCTTCGGGCAGGAGGGCAAGCTGCTCTACCTCTCGATGCCCCTGATGTACGAATCGCTGCGCTCGATCCTCCAGCGCACGGGCTATCTGCCGCTCTATCGCGCCGTGGCGCTGCTGCGGCAGGTTGCCACTGGGCTGGCGGCGGCGCACGCGGCGGATATCATCCACCGCGATCTCAAGCCGGAGAATGTGCTGCTGAACATGGCCGGGCAGGGCTTCGTCAGCGATTTCGGCGTCGGGCGCGATCTTGCGCCAGAGAGCGTGGAGCGCCGCTCGCTGGGTACGCTCTCCTCGCTCATCGGCACGCCAGCCTATATGGCGCCGGAGCAACTGCGCGGCCAGCCAGCCGACCAGCGCGCCGATGTCTACGCGCTCGGCGTCATCTTCTACGAGATGCTCACCAGCGCGCCACCTTACAGTGGCAATACGATCTACGATGTCGCGGCGAAGGCGCTCACCACGCCGATTCCGCCGCCGTCACAACTCGTCGCGGGCATCAATCCGCTGTTCGAGCGCTCCATCCTGCGGGCGCTGGCGCGCGACCCCACCGAGCGCTGGCCCACGGTGCAGCGTTTCATCGTCGGGCTCAACGCGACGCTGCCCGTCCGCCCCGACGCGCCGCACATCCCCGGACGAACGTTCACCACGATGCCGCTCACGCCACATATGTTGGGGGAGTATGCGCTCGCCATTGGCGACGAGGTGACGATAGAAGAGGTCTCCACCGAGAAGTTCCCGGTCCAAGCGGAGACCGCGCCCGCCGACGAATCCGCCGGAAGC
>DASTKI010000074.1:0-31691 GCA_035716045.1 Ktedonobacterales bacterium | reverse complement strand
ATTGACGGCGTGCTGATTGACACCTCGCGCTCGTACCGCCGCTCGGTGATCGAGGCGACCGAGTATCTGGTGCGCGTCCACGCCGGGCTGACTGGCGGACCGGAGCCGCTGGTGACGCCCGAGGATGTCGCGGCGTTCAAGATGGCCGGAGGCTTCAATAGCGACTGGGACCTGGCGCCCGCGCTGGCTGGCATCTGGACGGCGCGGCTGCGCGAGTGGCGCGGCGACACGCGCACCGAAAAGCCGCTCTCGGCCTGGGCGGCGGACGCGCTGGCGGCCACCCGGGCAGGGCGCGGCGGCGTCACATGGCTGCGCGCGACCGTTCCGGCGAGCGCCCTGCCGGACTGGGAGACGGCGCGCTGGGTCCATGACGAGTTGTACTGGGGCGCGGCGCGGATGCGCGAGCTCTACGGCCGCGAGCCGCAATACGCGCCGGACGCGCCGGGACTCGCGGGTACGGAGGAGCCGTTGCTGACGCCGGAGACGCTGCCCGCGCTGGAGGCGCTCGGCATCTCGCGCTTTGGCGTCATCACCGGCCGGATCAGCCCGGAGGTCGAGCAAGCGCTGCGCATGATCGCGCCCGATGGCGTGTCGCTGGCCATCAATGGCGCGCATGGCGTGGCGGAGCATCCGCCGTTCGCGGTGATCGTGCCCGCCTCACTGCACGCCAAGCCCAACCCACAGGCGCTGGTCTACGCGCTGGAGAAGCTCGGCGCGCGGGCCGCGCTCTACGTGGGCGATACGGGCGACGACCTGGAGCTGACCCTGCGCTACCGCGCGGAGGTTCTCGCCAACCAGCCTGAGCTGCCAGCGGTGATCGCCGTCGCAGTAGGCGACCGCGTCGCCGCTGAGCAGTTCCGCGCGCGCGGCGCGGACATCACGATGAGCGCCGTGCATGAGCTGCCGAACGCGCTGGAGGCGCTGCGGGCACGGCTGGTGGCCAGCTAATCGTCGCCGCTGGCGCTTGCTCTGACTCCTCGCATACGGCTTGACCGCGGCTGCTGTCGCACGGGTGATAGGCTACTCGGCCTACTGGATCGGCCAGATCGCGCGTCGCTGCAACCACGACGGGCCCGACGCCATGCGCGACCGGACCTGATCCGCTCTGCTACGCTGTTCCACTGGTGGCCACGCCGCATCAAGAAGCGACAAGGGTCAAGGAGAAGTAGTGCTGGCGGAAGGCGCCAAGGACCACCGACCTCGCCTCAGCATGCCCCATGGGCGTCGCCTTGTCACGTCCTATGATGTGGGTGGCGTCACTTCGATGACACCGCCCAACGAAAGGATGTGACACATGGATGAGAACGCCTGGCTGGCCGAGCGGTTCGAGGCGAACCGCCCCCACTTGCGGGGCGTCGCCTATCGCATGCTCGGCTCGCTGTCCGATGCGGACGACGCCATCCAGGAGGCCTGGATCCGCCTCAGCCGCGCCGACATGGGCGCTATTGACGACCTCCGGGCCTGGTTGACGACCGTCGTCGGGCGCGTCTGTCTCAACATGTTGCGATCGCGCAAGACGCGCCGCGAAGTGTCGCTGGAAACCCACGTCCCGGATCCCATCGTGAGTCCGGTGGAGGGAAGCGATCCCGAGTGGGAAGCCGTGCTGGGCGATTCCGTCGGGCTCGCATTGGTCGTTGTCCTCGACACCCTGACGCCTGCCGAACGGGTCGCCTTCGTGCTGCACGACATCTTCGCCGTGCCATTTGAAGAGATCGCTCCGATCGTTGGTCGAACGCCGACTGCCGCTCGGCAGCTGGCGAGCCGCGCCCGTCGCCAGGTCCAGGGCGCGCCCGTGCCCGACGTCAATCTCGATGGCCAGTGGGCCGTCGTCGACGCCTTCCTTGCCGCGGCGCGCGCGGGCTCCTTCGACCGGCTGGTCGCCGTCCTCGACCCGGACGTCGTGCTGCGCTCCGACGGCGGGGTGGCGCGTCCGGAGCTGAACTCCCACGTGCGCGGCGCGCGGGCCATCGCCGGGCAGGCGTTGACCTTCCGTCAGTTTGCGGAAACGGCGACCCGTGTTCTCGTGAACGGGATACCTGGGGGCGTCGCCTGGGCGCCCGATGGGAGTCCATATGCGATCCTGGCCCTGACGGTCAAGGGTGGGAGGATCGTCGCGATCAACATACTCGCGGATCCAGAGCGGCTTGGCAAGCTGGATCTCACCGAGGTCGCTGGCTGAGGGCGCACCTGTCCTTCAGGCGTTCTTCGGGCGTCCTTCGGGCGTCCTTCAGGCGTCCTTCGGGCGGCGGTCACATTCGCGCCCTCTTGCGTGTCACCTGTATAGCGCCGGAATGATCCGACGCAAGTGGACGCAAGAAAAGGAGCTATGCACATGAGCGCTCGCAGTGAGAAGGTCGCGGTGGCGACGAGCGGACAGGTTCCCGCCCGGGTCCGACTCTTCAGCCCCATCCTGAAGTTTCTGCTAGCCGCTGGCATGCCGATGGGCTTCAACGGGCTCGTCACTATTCGCGGCCGCAAGAGCGGTCTGCCGCGCACCACGGCGTTAGCAATTATCACGGTGGGAGGCAGGCGCTGGGTCTGGGCTCCCTGGGGCGAGGTCCAATGGGTGCGCAATCTGCGCGCTGCCGGCCGCGCGACGATCTCCGTGCGGGGTCGGACAGAAGAAGTCAGCGCGACCGAGCTCGACCCGACGGAGCGCGTTGGGTACTTCCGCGATGTGCTCGGTCCGCTCGCGCGCAGCATTCCGTTCGGTGTCCAGTTCATCCGCCTCGTCGACGGTGTCGATCTCAACGATCCGGTGGCAGCGGCCGAGGGGCGACGGGTCTTCGAACTCCACCCCATGCGATGACGTGCGCCGCAGCGGACCATCGCGATGTCCCCAGTCCTCATCCACCCATTCGGCCAAGGGACATCGCGTGCGTCGGATGGCAGACCCCACGCCTGCGCTGATACCGCATCGCGTCAAATCGCTGGAGTTTGGGCGCCAGCCAAGCGCAAATCTAGCGCTTCGACCCGAGGTTCTCCAACGCTACGTCGCGACAAGATATCATTCCCGGACGCGTCAGGGTTTGCAGCCGAACGCGAGGTAGACCGGCTGGAGGAAGACGCCCTGGTCGAACTCCTGCCGCCCGCGCGCCATCATCGCATCGTATGTCGCTTCATCCACGATGCCCAGCTTCGTCACGGGGCCGCGCACCGCGGAGAGCGCGGTCAGATAGTCCACCGCCGCCATCGCGCCGATGCGCCCGTTGGGCTTGCCAACCGGGATACTCACCGTCCGCGCCGTGACCTGCGTCGCGCCGCCGTCGCGCAACAGGTCGCCGATGCGCGCCATCAGGCTGATGTCTATGCCGCGCCGCTGCGTCAGCTCGATACCCCAGCGGGCGAGCTGGTCCATCGCGGGCGCGCCCATCGGCGGCGCCGTCTCCACCAGTTCCACCCAGCCGCCAGGCCGCGTCACTCGTAACAGCTCGGCCACCACGCCCGGCCAGCGCGCGGTGGGAACCGCCAGCGTCAGGAAGCGCTGATGGATGAAGTCGAAGCTGTCATCCGGGAAGGGGACGCGCTCCAATACGTTGCCTTGAACGAAGGAATAGTTCGCCGGGCTTGGAAGCGGAGTGGCATTCGCCTCCACTGGCGGCGGCGTCACGTCCATGCCCACGATTCTGGCGGCGGAGAATTGCTGCGCCATGTCCATGCCCCAGCGCCCCGTCCCGCTGCCTACGTCGAGGATGTCGCGCGGGTCTTCGAGCGGCGCGGCGTAGTTGCCCTTGAGGGCGTAGCGCAACATGTAATGCTGGAAGTCGAGCCGATTGGTCTCGCCCAGGTCTTTGGGCAACAGGTATGGCACATCGGCGACGTAGCGCCGCTCATCCGCATCACGTGGCGCTGTGGCGACGGCGGGCTTGCGACGGCGGAAGAAGCTGAACCAGGACACGCGCGTTCTCCTTGCCGCCCAGCGATCATTGCCATACAAGACTGGCGCACAGAGCATATCCTGTGCGACGCCGTTAGTATGCTCCCTTGCCGCTTGCGGGTCAAGCCCCTTGCGCGGGAGACTTCGCCATGTGCGCGCGTGAAGGCCTCCCGCGCATCCTCGCGCGGGAGGCTCACAAGGTAACAGGCGTAGGCGACGCTAGCGGCTCACCGTGGCGCCAACGGCCTTGCGCAGCGCGTCCACCTTGTCGAGGCGCTCCCAAGGGAAGTCCACGTCGGTGCGGCCAAAGTGGCCGAAGGCGGCGGTCGGTTGGTAGATTGGGCGGCGCAGGTCCAGCGTCTGGATGATGCCCGCCGGGCGCAGCTCGAAGTGCTCGCGGATCAGCGCGATGATCTCATCATCGGGGATCGTGCCGGTGCCGAAGGTCTCGACGAAGAGCGAGAGCGGATGCGCGACGCCGATGGCATAGGCGATCTGCACCTCGAAGCGGCTGGCCAGACCGGCGGCGACGATGTTCTTGGCGACATAGCGCGCCGCGTAGGCCGCCGAGCGGTCCACCTTGGTCGGGTCCTTGCCGCTGAAGGCGCCACCGCCGTGCCGCGCCATGCCGCCGTAAGTGTCCACGATGATCTTGCGGCCCGTCAGGCCAGCGTCGCCCATTGGGCCGCCAATCACGAAGCGCCCGGTGGGGTTGACGAAGATCTTGGTCTGGTCGTCGAGCATCTCAGCGGGAATCACCGGCTTGATGATGTGCTCGATCACGTCGGCGCGAATTTGCTCCTGCGTGACCTCAGCGGCGTGCTGGGTGGAGACGACGATGGTACCCACGCGCACCGGGCGGCCATGCTCGTACTGGATCGTGACCTGGCTCTTGCCATCGGGCCGCAGGTACTCCATCGGGCCGTTCCCGTCCCAGGAGGCGCGGCGCGTCTCGGAGAGGCGGCGGGTGAGCTTGTGGGCGAAGCTGATGGTAGCGGGCATCAGCTCCGGCGTCTCATCACAGGCGAAGCCGATCATCATGCCCTGGTCGCCAGCGCCAATGGCGTCGAGCTCGGCGTCGGAGAGCGCGCCATTCGCCAGGCGCTCGCGATCTTCGACCGAGGAGCTGACACCCATGTCAATGTCGGGACTCTGCTTGCCAATCGAGGTGACGACGCCGCAGGTGCGGTAGTCGAAGCCGTAGCGCGCGTCCACATAGCCGACCTTCTCGATCGTCGCGCGCACGATGGCGGGGATGTCGGCCCAGGCGGTAGTAGTGATCTCACCCGCCACCAGTACCAGGCCGGTGGTGGTCGCCGTCTCGCAGGCGACGCGCGCCGTCTTGTCGTCCGTCAGCAAAGCGTCGAGCACGCCATCACTGATCTGGTCGCACAGCTTGTCGGGGTGCCCCTCGGTCACGCTCTCGCTCGTGAAGAACGTGCGGGGCGCGCTCATGAAACTGGTATCCGCCATCGCGTTTCTTGCCTCTTTTGCCTTTCTGGCTGGCCTCGCTGGGTCTCGCCTGATCTCGCCTGGATGATGTCGCGCCGGTCACGCCACATGAGCGGCGCGTCGCGGTCCTGGCGGGATGCGCCGGGCCGGAGCGTGGGAACCACTCCCCAGCCCGGCGCTCCCTGGTATGTAATTGCGGCCTAGGTCCCCGACTCCCACGCGGAGAGGTAGGCCTCCTGCTCCGGAGTGAGGGTATCAATCTTCACACCCATCGCCGTGAGCTTGAGCCGCGCGATCTCGCGGTCAATGTCCGCCGGGATGGTGTAGACCTGCGGCGCAAAGCTGGCGGCGTTGATGAGCATGTACTCCGCGCCCAGCGCCTGGTTGGCGAAGCTCATGTCCATTACGCTCGCTGGGTGGCCCTCCGCCGCCGAGAGGTTCACCAGCCGGCCCTCGGCCAGCAGGTAGACCTTGCGCCCGTCGGCGTAGGTGAACTCCTCGACGAAGTCCTTCACCGTCTGGCGCCCCGCAGGAGCCAGCGCCTCCAGCGCGGGAATGTTGATCTCGTCGTTGAAGTGACCGGAATTGGCGATCACCGCGCCGTCCTTGAGGGCGGCCATGTGCTGGCTATCCAGCACGTTGATGTCGCCGGTGACGGTGATAATGATGTCCGCGATAGCGGCCGCCTCGACCATCGGCATCACGCGGAAGCCGTCCATCAGCGCCTCGATGGCGCGCACGGGGTCCACCTCGGTGACGATCACGTTAGCGCCCAGGCCCTTGGCGCGCGAAGCCACGCCCTTGCCGCACCAGCCGTAGCCAGCCACGACCAGCGTGCGCCCCGCCAGCAGCAGATTGGTGGCGCGGATCACCGCGTCAATCGTGCTCTGGCCAGTGCCGTAGCGGTTGTCGAAGAGGTGCTTGGTGTCGGAGTCGTTGACCGCCAGTACCGGGAACTTCAGCACGCCGTTCGCCTGCATGCTGCGCAGCCGGATGACGCCGGTCGTCGTCTCCTCCGTCCCGGCGATGACGTCCGGCAGCAGCTCTGGGCGCGCCTTGTGGAGCGTGGTGACCAGGTCGCATCCATCGTCCATCGTCATCTGGGGCCGGTGGTCCAGCGCGGCGGCGATGTGCCGGTAGTAGGTCGCCTCGTCCTCGCCCTTGATGGCGTAGGTCGGGATGCCATAGTCCGCCACCAGCGAGGCGGCCACGTCGTCCTGGGTGGAGAGCGGGTTGCTGGCGCACAGCACCAGGTCCGCGCCGCCCGCCTTCAAGGTGATCGCCAGGTTGGCGGTCTCGGTCGTCACGTGCAGGCAGGCCGAGATGCGCAGGCCAGCCAGCGGCTTGTCGCGCTCGAAGCGCGCGCGAATCAGCCGCAGGACCGGCATGTCTTTCTCGGCCCAGGCGATGCGCGCCTTGCCGCGTGGGGCCAGCGCGAGGTCCTTCACGTCCCCCGCGACGCCCGAAGTTGGGGTCGTCATCGTTATCGCTCGTTTCTCTTGTGATGATTGGATGGCGCGCCGCGATCCGCCCAGCTCCGAGGGCCACCGCCGGTTGGCGGCCCCGCCCGACCATCGCGGCGCGCGGGTTGTGTATCCGGGATATGGTTCGCTGTTCGCGCGCCCGCTCGCCCGTCGTCCCGGAGTACAGGACACAGGAGATCGCCGGGTGCTCCACGATGCGCTCCTCCAGGCGCGACAACACAGCGGAGGTCACGGCGTTAGCCCACGAGCGGCTGGACACGCGTCCGGCCAAGAATGAATCCGTGTTATGAATTCGTCTGAATCGGTATTCAGTTGTCTATCCGGTTGGTTCTCGCTCAATTCAGAGCGCGAACCCGGCGCTCATGTTTCACTCTTCCACACGCCCCCTCTCCCCGCGGGGAGAGGGGGCCGGGGGTGAGGTCCGTCACCCCGCCTCTCCGTCGCGCCAGCTTCCCTCGAAGTGCGTGAAGTTGACGAACTCCTGGTAGCGGCGGGCGACCTCCTCCGGCTCCAGCGCGAGCAGGCGGCGCACGCTGAAGTCCTCACAGGCGTAGGAACCCATGATGTTGCCGTGCGCCAGCGCGTGGCGGTAGTCGCTCGCCGTCAGCGGCGCGCCGTCCGCCAGCCGCGCGCCCAGGTAGCCCAGGAAGCCGCCCGCGAACGAGTCGCCCGCACCGGTCGGGTCGCGCACCTCATCTAGCGGGTAGGCGGGCATGGCGAAGAAGCCGCCGTCGCTGTCGAAGAGCAACGCGCCATACGACCCCTGCTTGACCACAAGTCGCTTCGGCCCTAGCGACAGGATGCGCCGCACGCCCTCGCGCAGGCTCGGCACGCCCGTATATTGGCGCACCTCCTCTTCGGCGATGATGACCACATCCACCTGCCGCATGACCTCGGTCAGCGCGTCGCGCGCGATCTCGATCCAGAGGTTCATCGTGTCCAGCGCGCGCAGCTTCGCCCCCTCGCCGGCCTGGCGCAGCACGTCGAGCTGCAGCTCCGGCTGGATGTTGGCGAGGAAGACGATGTCGGCCCCGGCGTAGCTGGCGGGGATGCTCGGCTTGAAGTCCGCGAAGACGCCAAGCTCGGTGAAGAGCGTGTCGCGGCTGTTCATGTCGAGGTGGTAGCGCCCGCCCCAGCGGAATGTCTGACCCGGCTCGACCCCCAGGCCATCCAGGCTGATGCGCCGCGCGCTGAGCGTGCGCCGGTACTCCTCGGGGAAGTCGTCGCCGACGATAGCGACGAGGTTCACCTGGTCATAGCGCGAGGCCGCCAGGGCGAAGTACGATGTCGCGCCGCCCAGCGCGTCTTTGACCGAGCCAAACGGCGTCTCGACGGTGTCGAGCGCGACTGACCCCACGACTGTTATCGCCACGATCGCTCCTTTATTGTCCCGACTCTGGCCTCGACGCCGCCCGTGGATGCAGACCAAGGCGCACAGTATCGAGGCGTGTAACCAGCGCTGGCAACGCGGACAGCGACTGCTCGTAGGGCGCTTGCGCTACGCCTGCGTCGGTAATTATCGCTGTCACATAGCGCGCGGGCGTCACATCGAACGCCGGGTTCGCGACGTCTATGCCCTCCGGCGCGATGCGGACGCCGCCGATCTCCACTACCTCGCGCGCCGCGCGCTCCTCGATCGGGATGCCATCGCCGCCGGGCGTGGCCAGGTCTATCGTCGAGCGCGGCGCGACCACATAGAACGGCACGCCATGCTCGCGGGCAATGATCGCCAGCCCATAGGTGCCGATCTTATTAGCGACATCGCCATTCGCCGCGATGCGATCCGCGCCGACAAACACCGCCTTGACATCCCCGCGCCGCATGACGCTCGCCGCCATACTGTCCGTAATGAGCGTCGCGGGAATCCCCGCGCGCGCCAGCTCCCACGCCGTCAGTCGCGCGCCCTGGAGCGCCGGGCGCGTCTCGTCCACGTAGACATGGATGCGCTTGCCAGCCGCATGCGCCGTGAAGATCGGCGCCAGCGCGGTCCCGATGCCGCCGGTCGCCAGCGCGCCCGCGTTGCAGTGCGTCAGCACGGTATCGCCGTCCGCGATCAACTTCGCGCCGAGGCGTCCCATTCCCCCGCAGGCCGCCGCATCTCTGGCGGTGAGGTCATCCGCCAGCTCCAACAAGATAGCGGGGAGCGTCGCCACGGATACACCATTCGCGAGTTCGATTTCCGCGACGTCCAACAGTTGATCGAGCGCCCAGCCCAGGTTCACCGCCGTTGGCCGTGTCGCGCGCAGCTCATCCGCCACCGCGCGCAGCCTGCTCATGGCCTCACCCGGGTCCGTGACACCTGCCAGCGTCTCACGCGCGCCGAAGGCTAATCCATATGCGGCGGCGATGCCAATGGCGGGCGCGCCGCGCACACACATCACGCGGATGGCCTCCGCGATCTCGCCAGCGGTGGTGGGGTAGAGCAGCACGAGCGCGCCGGGCAGCCGCGTCTGGTCCACCATCACCAGCCGGTCGGCCTCCTCATCCCACCACAGGGCAGGCATGGGGGCGCGGCTGCTGGCGGCGGATGCGGTGTTGGGCGCGCTGATCTCGGTCACGGTCTCGTATCTTTCGCATGGATACGCGCAGCCATGAATGGCTTGCGCACGATTCGCTTGATAGGCGCGACCATGAAGGCCGGCGCACGAACGGTTGGGCTTGAAAGCCCAGCCTCGACAGCGCATGAAAAAGGCTTCTCACCCCGGCCCATCCAGCCCTGGGGAGAGAAGCCACATCGTGTGTGAGGCGTCCGGGCGCGCGTGGCGCGCCGGGCCTGCCCCTTGATGCGCTCATCTCTCAGCGCGAACGTCTCACGCGATCAACGCGAGCCGCCGCCCTGCCGGAGTTAGCACCTGGCCGCGCTGGCGTCCTGCGATCGCTCGCCTGGGAGCGCGCCGCGCGCTGGTTGCTGGGTGTCGTAGGGCCGTTCCCTCTACCCGTCTGGATGAGCCGGATGATTGAGCGCCATCCGTCGCGCTGTTCAGATGTCGGCCAAATCATAGCACACGCGCGGCCCGCCCGCCAGCGAGAATATGCTGGCCGGCCAGGGTGGCTCACAAGAACACTTACCATTCGAGACGCGCCAGTGAACTCGCGGCCGCCGCTCTCAGCGCGCCTCAGTGACGGACGACGTCTCGGCGCCTCAGGGTTGACACATGAATATTAATGACATATCATCAATGTCACATCATGCATGATGTGACACCTAATTATACCGAGAGAGACTAGAGAAGAGAGGAACGCTTCGCATGCGTATCCATGCCATCCAGACCGGGACTGTCGCAATCACCCAAAGCTGGCGCCACGGCAAGGGACGCGGCGCAATCCGCCGCCTCACCACCCTGCTCGACCGACGCTGGACCGAGCCGCTGCCCATCTATGCCTGGGTCGTCGAACATCCCGAGGGTGTGATCGTCGTAGACACCGGCGAGACGGCCCGCGCCGCGCAACCAGGATACTTCCCCGCGTGGCATCCCTATTTCCGCTTCGCCGTCCAGGAGTGGGTTCGCCCTGAGGAGGAAATTGGCCCACAACTCCGCGCGCTTGGCATCGATCCGCAGCGCGACGTGCGCTGGCTCGTCATGACCCACCTGCATACCGATCATGCGGGCGGCTTGAGCCACTTTCCCGGCGTTGACATCCTCGTATCCCGCGCCGAATTCACGGCAGCCCGTGGAATCCGAGGGCGGATCGAAGGCTATCCCAACAACCGCTGGCCCGCGTGGTTCGCGCCGCGCCTGCTGGACTTTTCAGACCGCCCCTATGGCCCCTTCAGACAGAGTCTTTCTCTCACGAAAGCGGGCGATGTCACGCTCGTGCCGACTCCTGGTCACACGGCAGGGCATCTCTCCGTCGTCGTACAGGACGGGGACCACGCCATTTTTCTGGCGGGCGACACCTCATACACGGAAGATCTGCTGCTCGCGCACGCGCCCGACGGGGTAGGCGCGGACGAGAAGCAGGAGCTTGACACCCACTGCCGCATCCTCAAGCTCGCTCAGGCTGTACCCACGGTGTATCTCCCCGCGCACGATCCTGACTCGGGGCGGCGGCTTGCCGAGCGGCGCATATTGCCAGTTGTTGATGTGGCCGCGTAATCACAACAGCAAGACAAAGGAGCGCGCTGTGCAGCCACCAAAGCCAGTAAACCCAATGAAACCGATCGAGGAACTGCGTTACCTGGTGCTGGCGGCGCAGCGTGAGGGTAATCGCTTCCTCGCCGAGGCGCTACAGTCTCTGGCGCTCACGCCCTCTCAAGCCGAGGCGCTACGAACGCTACAGGAGTGGCAACCCCTCTCCCTGATCGAGCTTGGCTCACTTCTGGTCTGTGAACAGGGCAGCCCCAGCCGCCTGGTGGCGGGCCTGGTGGCGGCAGGCTACGTCACTCGCACGCCGTCGTCCGACGACAAGCGGAAAGTCGTGTTGACCCTCACGCCGCGCGGATACGAGCTCGCCCAACAGGTGGCCAGGGTCGAGGAGGCGCTGTACGCCGCGCTCGGCGCGCTCATTTCTGATGAGCAGATCGAAACGATGCTGCCGGCCCTCTGGGCGATTGTGACTGGCCGGCCGGCAGGCGACGCGCTTGCCCGACGCCTGCGACGGCTGCCGCTGCCGTCGCGGACAGAGGAGGATGAGACGCCCGGCTGAGTTCCTGACGCGAATTCGCCACCTCGCTCGCAACCCCGCCACGTTTCCTGGCGGAAATCCGCGAACCTTGACAAGCAACTATACTATGAAAGCCTGTTTGGGAAAGGAGGCGCGGCCAACATGGCGTCTGATAAAAGTGCTTCTGGCGCGCTGGCGACGGCGCTGCGCCATGTGATTTGGCTCGGCGGCGCGCCCGACGCGGGCAAGACGACGCTGGCGCACGAGCTCGCGCGCCAGCATGACCTGCGCTTCTATATCCAGGACCGCCACGAGATGGAGCACTTCGCGCGGGCGACCGAGGAGCGCCACCCAGAGATACGCGCCTTCTGGGCGATGAGCATAGACGAGCGCTGGGTCACTCGCGCACCGGAGGAGATGGCCGCGCAGGTCGTGCGCAGCTCCGCCGAGCGCTTCGAATTGCTCGTCGAGGACATCATGAAGGAGTCAGGCGACGCGCCGATGCTGGTCGAAGGGCCATGGCTGCTCCCAGAGCTAGTCGCGCCCGCGCTCACCGATCCGCATCAGGCGCTGTGGCTCATCCCGACGCCAGAGTTCAAGGACGCCTCGGCTACGAAGCGCGACAAGCCAGGGGTCCAGCACGAGACCAGCGACCCCGACCGCGCCACGCGCAACTGGCGCGAGCGCGACCGCCTGCTCGCCGAGCATGTCCGCCGCTCCGCCGTCGCGCTGGGCCTCACACTCTGGGAGGTGGACGGAAGCGTTTCGCCAGAAGAAACCGTCGAGCGGGCGGAGCGCCACTTCGCGCCGTGGCTCGACCATCGAGTGTTGTAAGCTGCGGGCGATCAATCAATGCGCATATCCCGACGATTGAAGCGGGGAGGAGCGAATGGGGCACTCTTCAGAGGTTCACGGGTATATCCTTGGGGACGGAGACTACGCTGAACACAATAGAGCTCGCATCGCCGCCTTGCCTGAAAATGATACGTGGCCATACCTCACGCGCGATCTATTCGCCATTCCCAGGCCTGAGCACAGCTACGAGAGCCACCTTATCAGCTTTGGAACGGTTTATAACGGGGTGGAGAGCGCCTGGGAGGCGTGGCTTGGCAAGTTTGAAGCCTTGTTGCGGACATTGTACTGGTCCGATGCCCATGTGTACCTGCAAACAGAATTATGGGGATCGCATCACTACGTGTGGAAATCTGTGCGCAGCGCAGAGGAAGTCAATGAGGGTATTAGCGGGCCAGTCCACACATGGGCTTTTTCGGGTGGGCCGCGAACGGGCCTCCGCGACAAGCGCGCTGATTTCAATTCGCAAGATTGAGATCACGCCCCGCGCATCTAGACAGCCCCAGTGGGCAATTTGGGTAATTCAGGAAATGGAGCGCGCGAGCCATGCGGCAACTCTATGAGTTGATTGACGCGGTTGATCCAGCGTGGCCGCTCATCCAAAGCTGGACCGCGGCGTCAGGCCGCCTGATCGAGGTTCTGCCGGCGGAGCGTCCGCGTGGTGAGGCGACCTTGATCGCGCTCCAGGTCACGACCCACTCGGCACTGGGAGCCATGGCGCTGGAGACCGGCGGCATCCTGATAGACCACGGATGGCTACGACTCCTCGGCTCAGGCGGTCAGCGGATGCGCGGCGATCTCTGTTCATGGAATGGGTTCGACGGACGGGATGAGATAACCCCACTAAAGGACGCGCTCATCGTGGCTCACGACGCCATCGGCGGCTTCTTCGCCCTGAATGGCGGCGCGTGGCCGGAAGGCGCGCTGGGCGTTCACGGGCAGCCTCGCGGACTTCTATCAGGCGTCGCGCTGGCCCACCTGGCGCGAGGATAGCGCGTCATTGGACGGTGATCACGGATTCCTTGTCCTGCCGCCGCTCTGGTCCAGCGGACCGCCAGTCGCTGAACGGGCAAAGCGCATTGTGCCGCAAAGCGAGCTTTGGGAATTCGCGCTCGATGTCGCGCGGCAGACCAGGGATCTGCCGAAGGGAGCCACTATCCGATTGCACGCTGATGCCGACGACACGCCATGACGCAGCCAAGGCGCGCCTTGCCCAGCGCAACAGGCGCTATGCGTCCCCACGCCTCGACGCGACCCGGCGGCGGTGGTAGAATGGCCACGCGCCCTGGACGCTGGCAAGCTGGGGCGCGTGGCGTGCGCGTAGGTTGGCGCACGTATGAGGAGATGTGAGGCGCTATGGCGCGGCGGCTGGTGATCGCGACGACGAACCCGCACAAGGTCGAGGAATTCCGCGGACTGCTGGCGGGTCTGCCTTTCGAGCTGGTCAGCCTGACCGACGTTGGCGTCGCGTCGGACGTGGAGGAAACCGGCAAGACCTTCGCCGAGAACGCGATCATCAAGGCCGTCGCCTATGCCGAGCTGACTGGCCTGCCCGCGCTGGCCGACGATTCCGGGCTGGAGATTGACGCGATGGACGGCGCGCCCGGCGTCTACTCCGCGCGCTGGGCGGGATCGGATGTCACCTACGCCGCGCGCAACCGCATGCTCGTAGACCGTCTGGCGGGCCTGCCCGACGAGCAGCGCGGCGCCCGCTACCGTTGCGCCATCGCCGTGGCTGAGCCGTCACACGGGCTGCTCGGCGTCGTCGAGGGCACGCTGGAGGGCCGCATCGCCGGGGCGCCCGCTGGGTATGGCGGCTTCGGCTACGACCCCATCTTCCTCGTGCCGGAAGACGGGCGCACCGTCGGCCAGATGAGCGCCGAGGAAAAGAGCCGCATCAGCCACCGCGCGCGGGCGGCGCTTGCGGCGCGGCCACTGCTGGAGCGGCTGGCCAGCGAGGATCAGGAGGGCCAGTAGCGCCGCGCTTTGATAGCCCTGTCCACTCACCTCTGGAACGGAGCATCCAGTGCGCTCAGACCCTGTGCGCGTCGCCGTTGATCTGGAGACAACGGGTCTGCGCCCCGACCAGGACGCCATTATCGAGATCGGCGCGGTGAAGTTCGCGGGCCCGCGCATTCTAGACATCTACCAGAGCTTCGTCAACATCTCCGGCCCGCTGCCCTTCCGCATCCAGCGGCTCACTGGCATCGTCCCCGCCGATCTGCGCCGCGCGCCCGCACTGGCCTCCCTGCTGCCCAGTCTGCGCGCCTTCCTGGGCGACGCTCCGCTCGTCGGCCACAGCGTCTCATTCGACGCTGCCTTCCTCCGCCGCTCCGGCGTCGCGCGGCGCAACCCGCTGATAGATACCTACGAGATGGCCTCGATGCTGCTGCCCAACCTGCCCAGCTATACGCTCGGCGCCGTGGCCGTCGCGCTCAACGCGCCCTCCTCTACCCATCACCGCGCGCTGGCCGATGCCGACCTGGCGCGCGCCGTCTTCCTCGCCCTGCTCGACCGTCTGCGCGACCTCGACACACATGCGCTGGATGGCCTGGCCGCGCTGCCCGCCCCGCCGGACTGGACGCCGGGCTTCCTCGTGCGCGGGCAAGCCAGCGAGCGCCGCGAGGCGGTCAGCGCCAGCCCCTTCGCCGCGCTGCTGGAGAGCGCGGGAACCGACACGTTCACCGCGCGCGGCCTCGATCCGGCACTAGGGAGCATGGCGGTCGCCCTGGAAGAAGCGCCCGCGCCTGAGCCCGTGCCTGAGGTGGCGAGCGCGGAGGCGACGCCCAGTCCCGCGCGCCTGGGCGCCCTGCGCGAGTTCCTCGCGGAAGGCGGCGCGCTGCTCTATGAACTGGAGCGCAAGGAGGAGGCGCTGATCGAGGCGCTGGCGGAGGTCGTCCGCTGGGTCGGAGCGGGCGGTGAACGGGCGATCATCGCGGTGGCGGACCGCGAGGAGATGACGCGCGTCGCGCGCGATCTGCTGCCCCGCGCCACGGCGCATGCTGGGATACTCCCTGCCCCGCGTGTGGCGGAGCTAGACGAGCGCGCGGCCTACCTCTGCCTGCACCGCTGGTTCGGCGTCGCGCGCGACCCACTGGCTGGCGACTTCCCAATGGAGGTCACGCGCGGCCTGGCGCGGCTCACCGTCTGGGCGCGCGAGACGCGCGCCGGCTTGCGCGCGGATGTCTCGCTGCATGGCGGTGAAGAAGCGGCGTGGGAGCGCGTCCGCTCGGGCGCGGAGTTCAGCGAGACGTTGGAGGACTGCCCATACCGTGCGGAGGGCTATTGCTTCATGGCGCGCGCCGAGACGCGAGCGGCGGAGGCCGGCGTCATCGTCACGACCCATGCCGCGCTGGCCGCCAGTCTCGCCGGGACCAACATGATGCTGCCGGACGCGCCGCGCGTCATCGCCCTGGATGCCCGGCTGCTCGAAGACGAGCTACGCCGCGCGCAAACGCTCGCCCTGGACCCGCTCGTCCTGCTGGCTCTGCTGGATACGCTGGCGGCTGAGGTGGGCAGTGAAGGCCAGCCGCACGACCTGCTGCGGGTGGCGGGCTCGCTGCTCTGGCTGGAGAAGCCAGGCCGCAAGCCGAATGCGCCGCCCCAGATCACTGCGCAGGAGCAGGCGTGGCGGACCGCTGTCGAGCAGGCGCGCGTCTACGTCCGCGCGTTCTTTGCCGCGCTGCGGCACGCCCTGCGCGAGGGCCAGGAAGACCAGGCGCGCGGCGGGCGCGGGCGGGATGGGCGCGGCGAGCAGCGCGATGGCGGCGCGGTACGAGTAGATGACGAGCTACGCGACTCTCATGCCTGGTCGCGGGTGATGACTACCTGGGCACGGGTTGCGGAGGGACTAGAGGCGGCGGCGGAGACAGCGCGCGCAGCCGCGCGGGCGCTGGAGACGGAACTCCCTGTAGGCGCCGGAGCCGCGCGGGGAGCGCGGACCGACCTGTTGGGCGCCGCGCGCCGAATAGACACCCTGTGCGCCCAGGGCGCCTCGCTGATCGCGCCCGGCGATGACCGCGCAATCGCCTGGATCCGTGCGCCATACGCGCCGTTCCCCGACCAGAACCACGACCGGCGCGCCCAGCGCGACACGACCACGGTCGAGCCAGCCGAGGCGCGTGAGGCGCTCCTCGATGAGAACGGCGCTCCCGGCGCCGTGGAAGAGATCGTCCCACCACTGCGACTGCCCGACGAGATGCTGGAGGCGCCCTCGCTCATCTCCATCCCAACGCGTGTAGGCGCGCTGACCGAGCCTCTCTGGCGCGGCGGGCGCGGGCTGGCGCTGCTGGGCTGGGCGCTCTCCGTCGGGGGCGACTTCGAGCCAACGCGCGGCGCGCTGGGGCTGCCAGACTCGGCCCGCCAGTCGGCGCTGACGCCAGACTACCATCAGCAGACGCTCCTGTGTCTGCCCGACGACGTACCTGAGCCCAACGCGCCGGGGGCGCAGAGTCAGCTCGAAGGGCTGATCGTCGCGCTTGCGCGGGCGCTGGATGGCGATGTCGTGGCCATCTTCCCCTCGCACGCGATGCTGCGCTCGTCGGCGACCGGAGTGCGCCGCGCGCTGGAGCGCCACAACATCCTGGCGCTGGCCCAGGGTGTAGACGGCTCGGCGCGCCAGCTCTGGCAAACCTTCGAGACGCAGGAGCGCACTGTCCTGCTGGGCGCGGGCTCGTTCTGGGATGGCGCCGAGCGGCGGGCCCGCCCGCCAGCCTGCGTCGTCGTCGCGCGCACGCCCTTCCCCGCGCAGAGCGACCCGGTGACGGCTACGCGCGCCGAGGCCTGGTCAGACCCGCAGAGCCAGTTCATCACGCCGCAGGCCGCGCTCAAGCTGCGGCAGGCGCTGGGCGGTCTGGCCTGGAGCCACACCCGTCGCAACGCCGTCATCCTCTTCGACCGCCGCCTCCAAACGCGCGGCTACGGCCCGACGATCCTCAGCGCCCTGCCCGAGTGCGAGCAGTACCTGGGCTCGCTCAGCGCGCTCCCCGACCGCGTCGCCCGCTGGACCGGCGCGACGGAGTGAGCGCGCCGCCTATGAGCGGGCCGAGGCTGTCACACTCGCGCTTCCGCTGGCGTCCGCGCTAGCGCCAATCCCGCCGCCTGTCGCAGGAGCGCCGGGAGGTCGGTCGCATCGCTTGCGAAGCGGCGCGCCGCGATGTGCCGGTCTGGACGCATCAGGTAGAGTGTCTCCGGACCCGCTCCGTACGCCGCCGCACACGCGCCATCCGGATCGAGGAGGCATGTGACGCCTTCTGGCGTCGCTTCCGCGGGCGGCGTGGATGCGATGACATACAGGCTGATCGGCAGATTCGCGGGCAGATCGGAACGAGCGTCCGCCAGCTTGGCGGCGCCTTTGTCGGGATCGGCGCGGAAGGAGAGCACGACGAAGCTCTCGCCAAAGAGATCCAGCAGGGAGACGGAGCCACCTGCGGCGTCGGTCAGTATCAATTCCGGAGCGAGCGACCCCACGGCTGGCCCGCGCTGGAAGCGAGCGCGCTCCGTCGCCTGGCCATCGCCCGCTTGCGGGGGCGCATCCGCGACGATGATCGGCGAATGCGCGTAGGTGTACGGGTTCGACATATGCCCGGCGTTGACGCGCTTGCGCATTGCGGGGAACGGTAGGCTCAGGCGCAAGATCGCGTCGCGGCGCCAGCGCGCCGGGCCAGGGCTGGGCGTCAGGAAACGCATCGTATCCGCCGTCAGCCGCAGGTTCTCTTGCGCCGCCGGGCGCCGCTCGGCGTCATACGTCTCCAGCAGCGCGTCGGGCGCCACGCCCGCGCGTACCAGCGCCAGCTTCCACACCACATTCCAGGCGTCCTGGATGCCGCTATTCAGCCCACGCCCGCCGAATGGCGACATGAGGTGCGCCGCGTCGCCCAGGAACAGCACCCGCCCGTGTTTGAAACGCTCCAGTGCCCGCTGCTGATACGTGTAGACGCTCTTCCACACGACCTCGTACGGCCGCTCGCCCACGGTCGCCACAATGCGCCGGTGAATGGCTTCCGGCGTCTTCACCTCCTCGAAGTCGTCGTCGGGCGCGAGCTGAAAGTCTAGGCGATAGATGTTCTCAGGCTGGGGATGGAGCAGCGCCGTCCTGCCGGGATTGAATGGTGGGTCGAACCAGAACCAGCGCTCGCGCGGCGTCTCAAGCTCCATCCGCACATCCAGGATGAGAAAATGGCGCTCGCGCGATTCGCCGGGGAACGGCAGATTCAACACATGCCGCACCGCGCTGCGCGGCCCATCGCACGCCAGCGCGTAGGGCGCCCATACGCGGACTGGCCCATCCGGGCTCTCCGCCTGCACAGTCACGCCGGAGTCATCCTGAGTCAGGCCCGTCACCTTGTGGCGCCAGCGCACCGCGCAGCATGGCGTCTCGCGCAGAGCCGCGTACTGCAGCCGCTCCAGCGCATTCTGCGGGAAGTTGACGAAGCGCGGGTAGCGGATATTGGGGTCGGGCGGCGCGGTAAACGTTTTGTATAGCTCGGTTGAGCGGAAGAAGACCCGCCCCGCCACGAGCGTCATGCCCCGCTCCGCCACCTGGCGCCCGACGGGGCTCCACGCGCCCAGGATCTCCATCGAGTGCCGCTCCATGAAGATCGAGCGCGAGCCCTCGATGGCCGTCCCTTCGTCCTCGTCCAGTATCACCGATGGAATGCCGTAGTGCGCCAGGCCCAGCGCGACGGACATTCCCACTGGCCCCGCGCCGATGATGGCCATTGGGTCTCGCCATGTGGGGCCAGGACGCAAATCAGCCAGCATGCGCGCAGCCATAGGACGCGCCTCCCAGACGAACTCGCTACGACACCAGCGCTTTCCACAGCGCGGCGTCCCGGCTCTCGGTCCAGACGCGCGGGCGCACGCCAGCGACATCGTCATACATGCGCTGGACATTGAACGGCAGACAATGCTTGAATATCGCCCAGTCCCCGAAGCGCGGCGTGAGCGCCGCTTCCGCGTCATGGTAGGCTGTCGCGACATCGGCCTCGCGCTCCACCGCCGCCCGCACCGTATCGCGCAGGATGGTCAGGTACGCCTGGGTCTCCTCGATCGCCCGGCCAACCGCCCCGCCGCGCACCGCCGGCCCGCGGCCCGGCACAACGGCCTTGGCGCCTAACGCGCTCACGTTGGCGAGTGTCGCTGGCCAGTCGAGGATGAACGCGTCGCCGCAGTAGGGCGCGGCGCTGGCCTCCACGAGATCGCCCGCGAACAATACCCGCTCGTTTGGCAGCCAGACGGCGGTGTCACCCTCGGTATGGGCGCGCCCCAGCCAGCGCAGCTCCACCTCACAGCCGCCCAGGTCTACCGTCAGCGCGTCGTCGTAGACGATATCGGGATAGGTCAAGCCGGGGACAGAGGCGATATCCAAGAACAGGCGCGGGAACCGCCGGGCTTCAGACTCGAAATCCGCCTGCCCGCGCTCGCGGATCAGGTCGCGCGTGCCGCGATGCGCGATGATGTGGCGCGCGCCGATGCCTGAGGCGCCCAGCGCGCGCACGGCATGGTAGTGAGTGAGAACGAGATATTCGATTGGCTTGTCCGTAAGCTGGCGTATCGCCGCGACCGTCTCGCGAGCCAGCGCCGGTGTCGCGCGGGCGTCCACGACCAGCACAGATCGCTCGCCGATGATGAACCCGGTATTCGGGTCGCCGCCCGTAATGAGCGCGTACACGCCATCGGCCAGCGGCTCGACCGTCGCGGGCGTTGGCGGGGTAACAGGCATATCGGGATGTTCCAGCCCTGAGTCCGCCATCTCGGTCACCCCCTTCTCTGAAAGGCCTCACCGCGAATCTACGCGCCCATGCGCGCAGGCGTCATCCGCAAGCGCTCTGTTAGCCTGGCTCGCCATCTCTGCTATTCCATGAGCAAGGCGGTGAAAGGCGTCGCTGTCAGGATACGCCAGGCGGGCTACGCAAATCAGTGTAGGGCGCCCAATCCCGATGGGTCAAGCGCGATGCGCGCGTTGCTTGGCTCGGCGGCTCTTCTCAAGTGGTATCCTCAGCCCGCGCAGGCGGGCTTCGTGGCCGTCTGGCGAGCGGAGCGAAGCGCCCCTGCGGGTTCGGGATTCCCGCTGGGGCCCTTAGCCGCGGGTTCAGCCGCCCGGCGGCGCCGGGCGCGGGCGCGTTCCCGAGCCGCTGGCGGCAAGCTCGCGACCGGGCAGGATGGGCTTCCTGGGCAGGGGCTGCGTCGTCATCGCCGCGTGGCGGGCGCGACGGCGCGCCAACGCCACCCAGATAACCACGGTGAGCGTAGGGATCAGTATCAGCCCCAGCGCGGTGGGCGCCTCCGTGAGGGCCAGCCGCAGCCAAGGCGTGATATGCAGGACGGCGCTCCATTGCCAGGCGTGCGCCTGAAGATATGCCGCCAGGATCGTGAAGCCGCCGAACGCCGTCGTCACACCGTAAAACAGCAGCGCCACCTGCCGCTGGCTGAAGCCGGATGCCAGCAGGCGGTGATGCAGGTGCGAGCGATCGGCGCGCGCGGGCGACTCGCCTCGCCCAACGCGCCGCACGATCACCCGCGCGGCGTCGAGAATCGGCACCCCAAGCAGCAGCAGCATCGTCGCCAGCTTCGCGCCGCCGATGCCCGCCAGCGTCGCCAGCGCCAGCCCCAGGAACATCGCCCCGCTATCGCCCATGAAGAGCTTTCCGGGCCGCCAGTTGAGCAGGACGAAGCCCGCGCTGGCGCCGGCGAGCATCGCGCAGAGCGCCGCGACGCTCGCCTGGCCCAGCATCCAGCTCACGACCGCCATGACAGCGGCGGCGATCGCCACCACACCGCCCGCCAGCCCATCCACGCCATCCACCCAGTTGATCGTGTTCATCATGCCCACGATCCAGAACCAGGTGAAGGGGACTGCTACCCACAGCGGCAGCGGGATGATCGCGTCGGCGCCCTGGCCCAGCGGATTGTGGATGACCTCGATGATCATGCCATGCGCGGCGGGGAACATCACCAGCAGCGCCGCCGCCGTCTGCGCCAGCAGACGAAAGCCCGGCGGCAGCCCGCGCGCGTCATCCACCGCCATGACAGCGACCGTCAGGCCAGCGGCGGCGAAGAGGCCGGTCACGACGTGCGCCTCATAGGGGCCGCTGGGATGATAGAGCAGTGTGGCGGCCAGCGCGAACGCCAGGAAAATCGCCACCCCGCCCAGCCGGGGCGCGGGGATGGCGTGGCCATGGCGCCCGCGCGGCGCATCGAGCAGGCCATAATGGCGGCAGACGCGCGCGACCACCACACTCAGCAGCCAGCCCGCCGCCAGCGCCAGCGCGAAGCCTAGCAGCGGCGCCAGCCATGGCGCCCACTGCCACTCCGTTATTCGCTCTCCCAGCGCGCGCGACAGCATACACGCTACCTTGCACTAGCCGGTTGGCGCCGCCTTCCTGGCAGCGCCCCAGCGAGATACGTTCCTGTAATTGTACCGTGCGCGCGACGAATAGGAGGCGTCCCGCGTCTGAAATGCAGCGAATCAAGAGCGCAAGACCTCTGGCGTCAACCAGCTTCACACCCTGCGACTTGTTTTGAAAATCGCGCCACACACGCTCCTACTCAAGTAGCGAAAGAGCATGTGTGGCGCCGCGCCGCCCCCGCCCGCCACACGATACGGCGCAGGCGGCGCGCCACACTGGCCGCTCCATCAGCGGCGCGTGACCCGCGAGCATCCCCTTTGCGATGACACGCGGGGCGCCCATCCTTTTTGTCCTTGCTTCCTTGTCGCGCTTGACGCGCGACCCTATACTGGTAGGACATCGCGATGGCGATTGAAGCGCTCGCCCGGCTGAAAGAATGGGGCGGTGGATGGATTCCACAGCCCTGGAGGAGACCGGAAGCTATGCAGCCGTCACCCCCCGCGCCACAGCCACCGGCGCTCGCGTCTGGGGTCATGCTGCGGAACCGCTACCTGATCGAGGGCTACATCGGCGGCGGCGGATTCGGCCACATCTACCGCGCGCGCGACACGGCGCTGGGGCACCTGCGCGCCATCAAGGAAGCCTTCTACCAGGACCTGAACAGCCGCCGCCAGTTCCAGCTCGAGGCCGAGTTCCTGCTCAACGCCCGCCATCCCAATCTCGTGCGCGGCTACTCCGTCTTCGAGGCGCATGGGCGGCTCTATCTGGTCATGGATTACGTGGACGGCCACACGCTCGAAGATATCGCCATTGATACGATCAAGCGCACCCATCTGCCGCCATCCGAAGCACAGGCGCTGGACTGGATCCTGCCGATCTGCGACGCCATCCACGAGCTGCACAGCCAGCCGACTCCGATCATCCATCGCGACGTGAAGCCCGCGAACATCAAGCTGAGCGCGAGCCTCGGCGCGCCGGTACTGATTGATCTGGGGCTGGCGAAGCTCTACGCGCGTGGCCAGCAGACCATCGCCGCCGCGCTGGCCTTCACGCCGGGCTACGCGCCGCCCGAGCAGTATCAGGCCACTGGCGCGACCGATCAGCGCACCGATGTCTATGGCATGGGCGCGTCACTCTACTATCTGCTGACCGGCTACCAGCCCGTCGAGGCGCCTGCCAGGCTGAGCGCCCATGCGCTGCCTACCCCATGCGAGCGCAACCCGCGCCTGAGCGAGGCGATCAACGACATCGTCCTGAAGGCCATGGCGCTGGACCCAAACGAGCGCTACCAGTCCATACGTGAGCTGGGGCGCGAGCTGGCCATTCAGCGCGCTGCGCTACACGGCGTGGCGGGCGAGCTGGCGGCCCGCGCCGCGGCTGGTCGCGCCTGCGCCCGCTGCGGCGGGAACTCGCCCGCCGCGGCCAGCTTCTGCATGCGCTGCGGCGCGGCGCTCACCGCACCCACCCAGGCGCCCGCGCCCGCCGACACACGCCCACCCACCTCCGCTCCACCTCGCCCCGCGCCAGCGCCCGCTCCTCGCGAGCCCGCCTACCTGCCACGGGCGGCATTGCACGCGCCACGCGCGGCGGCGGTCGGCGCGCCAGCCTTCACCGGCGCGGGGGCGTTCCCCATGGCGCCGCCAGGCTGGCTGGGCGTCTTCGACCAGCTTCCTCCACCCAGCCGGAAAGAAGCGGAGGTCAGTCTGGCCGCGTTCTGTTCGGTGATCGGCGTCGCGTTGAGCCTGATCGCGCCGTTCCACAACATCATGCTGATCTTCGCGCCTGTCGCGCTCACGCTGGCCATCTGGAGCCTGGCGCAGTTCCGCGAGACTCCCGCTCCCCGCGAGTTCCGCTGGCTGGCGGCGGCGGCGCTGGTGGTCGGGGGCCTCTGGCTCTGCGTCTGGGCGGTCCATATCGGTCTCGCCCTGTCCGGCTTCGCCCTGGCTTGACCCGCTCCACACGCTCTTCCCGCTTCCGGCTCTCTCGCCACCTAACCGTCAGGAGTGTCCTGTGACGCCACGACGCGCGCTGGCGCCCGCCGATTTCTGGGCGCTGCGCTTCATCACCGAGATGCGTCTCTCGCCGGATGGCGGCCTGCTGGCCTACGTCCTGCGCTCCAGCGACCGCGAGGCGAACAAGGCGCGGTCGGCCATCTGGCTGCTCGATACGGCGACCGGCCAATCGCGGCGGCTCACCAGTGGCGAGCATCGCGACGCCAGCCCGCGCTGGTCTCCGGATGGGCAGACACTGGCCTTCATCAGCGACCGCGAGGACGACACGCCCCAACTGTACACCGTGGCCCTACATGGCGGCGAGGCCCGGCGGCGCACGCTGACGCGGCGCGGGGCGGGCGAGCCGTTCTGGTCCCCCGATGGCGCCTGGATTGGGTTCACTGCGGAGGTACGGCCCGGTGAAGAGCCGCTGCCGCGGCGCCCGCTCACGGCGGAGGCGCGCGAGCGCGAGCGGCGGGAGGAGGCTGAGCGTCCGCGCCACATCACCCGCCTGCAATACCGCTGGGACGGCCACGGCTACTTCGAGGGGCGAACGAAACTCTTCCGCGTCTGGCTGGACGAGGATCGCGCCGAACAGCTGACCGAAGGCGACTACGACGACGCCCAGGCGGCGGTGTCTCCCGATGGCCGCGCCATCGTGTTCGTCAGCGACCGCGAGGACGACCGCGACGCCAACATGACCTCCGACCTGTGGCTGCTGGACCTGGAGACGCGCTGCGCCCGCCGCCTGACCTGCGCAACCCACGCCTTCGAGCGGCCCGCCTGGTCGCCGGATGGCGCGCGGATCGCCTGCCTGGCGGCGCCGAAGATCCGCGACCACTCGTACTACAACGTCGCACTGATGGTAGTCGGGCGCGAGGGCGGCGCGTCGCGCGATCTGCTGGCCGGGCGCGACCTCTCCGCCGAAGTGGGCATGTACAACGATATCCCCGGCCCCGAAGCATGGGAGCCGGCCTGGTCGGAAGATGGCGCGTGGGTCTACACGCTGGCGCAGCGCCGCGGCGGCGTGGACCTGCTGCGCGTCGCGACGGACGGCCCAGCCGTCGAGACGATGATCGCGGGCGACGACGGCCACACCCAGCAGTTCGCCCTGGCGGACGGTGGCACGCGCGTCTACACCGTGCGCTGCGATCCGACGCGCCCCTGGGACATCTGGGAGCGCTGCGCGGATGGCTCGGCGCGCCCCTTGACCGCGGTGAATACACAGGCATTGGCGCGGAAGGCGCTGGCCGCGCCGGAGCGCTTCGAGTACACCTCGTTCGATGGCTGGCGCATCGAGGGTTGGCTCTACCGTCCAGAGAAGGCGCCGGAGAGCGGCGCGCCACTGGGGCTGAAGATCCACGGCGGGCCGCATGGCGCCTATGGCCAGACCTTCTTCCTCTCGATCCAATCGCTGGTGAGCCAGGGCTATGCCGTGCTGTACGTGAACCCCCGCGGCAGCGTCGGCTATGGCGAGGCCTTCGCGCAGGCCTGCGACCATGACTGGGGCGGCGGCGACTACCGCGACATCATGGCAGGCGTGGACGCGGCGCTGGGGCGTGGCGGGCTGGACAGCGAGCGCATGGCGGTCTTCGGCGGCAGCTACGGCGGCTACATGACCAACTGGATTATCACGCACAGCGACCGCTTCCGCGCCGCCGTCACCATCAACAGCGTCACCAACCTCTACACCTCGTTCGGGACGGGAGACATAGACAGTGTCTGGGCAGAAGGCGATTATGGCTGGCCGTGGGAGCGCGAGGCGTTCTTTCGCGACCGCTCACCCATCTTCTATGCCGCCCAGGTGACAACGCCCACCCGCATCATCGCGGCGGAGAATGACTATCGCTGCCCCATCGCCCAGAGCGAAGAGCTCTACACCTGGCTCAAGCGGCTGGGCCGTGCCCCGGTGGATTTCATCCGCATGCCGGGCGCGAGCCACAGTGTCCACGCCACGCCACGCCAGCGGGTCCGCGCGCTGGAGCTAGAGCAGGAGTGGATCATGCGCTACTGCCCTCGCGCCAGTAACACCCGCCAGACTCGGGCGCGCTCGTCATGAGCGTGTGAGCGTGTACGCCTGCTCGCCCTATCTGGCCATGGCGCTCGTTCTAGTAGATGGGCGCCGCGCGTCTGGCGCCGCATGTGGGCGACGAGCTGGCGCCGGGTAGCGCGCATCAGGGGGGAGTGGACGGGTGGAGGTCGAGAATGCCAGCGAGCGAGGCGCCGGGGCGCTGCTGTGGCGTGTGGGCGAGCGGGCGCTGCTCCCCATCTGCGTGTTCAGTATGGCGCTGGCGCTGCCCTACAACGTCAATGGCGATGGCGCCGCGCGCTTCGATGCGCTCGACGCGCTGCTACGCTACGGAGTCCTCTCCACCAGCCGCTACTCGCTGATCGGCCCGCTCTTCTCGGCGCCGCTCTACCTGCTGGGCGCGGCGCTGGGCTACGCGGAAGGCGGGGTGGCGTTCTTCAACCTGACCGTCTTTATCCTTGGCCTGATCGCCTTCCATCTCCTGCTGCGCCGTCATCTGGAGCCAGGAACGCTACGCCGCTTCCTGCTGCTGCTCACGGTCGGCTCCATGTTCCCCGCCGCGCTCGCCTCCTATTATGGCGAGACGTTCACCGCGATCATGGTGGCCGCCGGGCTCGCCGCCGCGCTGCTGGCCACACAGCGCGCGGGCCGGGTGGCGGGGTGGGCGGCGGTGGCGCTGGGCGTCGCGAACACACCCGCGACGCTGCTGGGTCTGGCGCTGGCGCTGCTGGGGCGCGTGTGGGCCAGACGGCGCCTGCGCTATGCGCTGGTGGGCGCTGGCGCGCTGGCGCTCATCGCGGGCGAATCGCTGGCCCGTCGCGGGGCGCTCTTCGCCACGGTCTACACCAGCAACGCCGGAGCGAAAACCATCATGCCCTACAGCGGGCTGCCGGGCTTCAGCTACCCGTTTCTCCTCGGCGTAGTCGCGATCCTGCTCTCCTTCGGCAAGGGGCTGCTCTTCTACACGCCTGGGCTTTTCCTGCCGCTGAAGGGCCGCTTGCAGGCGCTGGGTGAGCGCGGGGCGGCGCTCTGGCGCCTCCACGCCTCCTGGCTGCTCTTCGTCACCGGCCTGGTCCTGATCTACGCCTCCTGGTGGGACTGGGGCGGCGACTGGTTCTGGGGGCCGCGCTTCTTCCTCATCGCCAGCGTCCCCGCCTCTCTCGCGCTCGCCATCTGGGTGAGCCGCCCATCGCCGCGTCTGTGGCTGAATCTGCTGGCGCTGGGACTGCTGACGCTCGCCATCTGGGTTGGCGTGGACGGCGCGATCTTCAATCAAGCTGACCTGCAAGTCTGTCAGGTCAATCACTATCAGTATGGCGCGTTCTGCGACTTCACCCTGGAATTCAGCGCTCTCTGGCGCCCTTTGATCAACCTCAGCCTCTATGGGCCGGGCGCGACCTTCGCGCACGTTGAATCATTCCAGCCACGGGCCGTCCTGCTCGCGCTCTGCGCTCCGCTCGCCTGGCTCTCCATCGCCGCGCCGCTCCTGCGCGCCATCGCCAGCCAGATGCGCGCGCTCGTAGTGGCCCTGTGGCCGCTCGCGCTCAAACTGCGGACGGGCTGGCGCTGGTAGCCCGCCCAGAGCCATACCCAGAGCGATCGTAGGACACAAGCGCTCTCGGACGGCCTTCGCGCTTCCAAGCCGTTATACCTTGATGGGACCCAGGCTCGCGCCACCGAAACAGCGCAACATATCCCCCAAGAGAGGAGCGCCATGACGACCCCTGAAGGTGATAGCGACGACCATCGCGCCAGCATTCTCCAACCAGCGCCGCGCGCTTCACGCCGGGGGAGGCTGTCTCTGGACGCGCGCGAGCTCTTCGAGATGGCGCTGATCATGATCGCGCTGCTCGCCAATGACCTCCTCCTGCCGCGCGTGCTCTATGGCGATGGACTGGTCCGCTACTGCGAGCTCGATAGACTACTCAATCACGGCCCGGAGAGCTACTGCCAGTTCGAGCCATCGCTGAACGCCGTCGCGCTCTCCACATCACGCTATTCCTTGATTGGGCCGATCTTCGCCGCGCCGCTGTGGTGGCTCGGGCATCTGAGCGGCGGCGCGCTCGGCGCGGGGACGGAGACGCAGCGCTACAACGCGCTGCTCTTCGGGCTGACTGTGTTAGCGCTCTATCTCATCCTGCGGCGCTATATGGACGGGCGGCTGCTGCGCGCGTTCTTGCTCCTGCTCGCCCTCGCCTCGATGGTTCCCTACCACCTCACCCAGTTCTACGGCGAGGTCTTCACCGCCGTGCTCGTGGCTGTCGGGCTCAGCCTCGTCACGTTGAGCGCGCGTGGAGGAGGGCGGTTGGCTGGCTGGGCGCTGATGGCCGTCGGCGTCGCCAATACCCCCGCGACGCTCGCCGGGCTGGCGCTCGTTGTGGCCCAGCGCATATGGGCCAGCGGCAGGCTGCGTTACGCGCTGGCGCTACTGGCGGCGGGCGGACTGATCGTCATCGAGTCGCTGCTGCGACGTGGCGGCCCGTTCACCACTGGCTATGAACACGACACCGGCGGTCTGCCTCCAGCCGCCCTGGTGGGAGGCTGGCTGCCAGGCTTCAATTATCCCTTCCTCATCGGCCTGCTGGCGATTCTGCTCTCCTTCGGCAAGGGGCTGCTCTTCTATGCGCCGGGGCTCTTTCTCCCGCTGCGCGGCCGCCTGCGCGCTCTCGGTGACTCTGGCGGCGCGCTCCAGCGCCTCCACACATCCTGGCTGCTCTTCACCGCTGGCTTGGTCCTGATCTACGCCTCCTGGTGGGACTGGAGCGGCGACTGGTTCTGGGGGCCGCGCTTCCTACTCTTCGCCAGCATCCCGGCATCCTTCGCCCTTGCGGTCTGGACCCAGCGCCCGTCCTCGCGGCTGTGGGTCAACCTGATCGCGCTGCTGGCGCTGGCGCTCTCGGTATGGGTCGGGATAGATAGCGCCGTCTTCGGTCAGGCGGACCTGAGCTACTGCATCACCCCTGATCGCACGGTGCAGGACACCTGCCGCTTCATCCCCTCCTATAGCGCGCTCTGGCGCCCCGTGGTGAACCTGTACCAGTACGGCCCCAGCCCCCGCTTCATGGCGGTCGAAGGGCTGCAGCCGACAGGGATCATCTACGCCCTCATCGCCCTCGCCATCGCCGCCTACTTCGCGCTGCCGCTGCTGCGGGCGATCTTCGCGCAATCGCGCACGCTCCTGAGGGAGTGGGGTCCCATCGCACACAAGCGCCTGGCCGCGCTTCGTGTCTGAGATGCGCAGAGAGAGCGCCGCCGGGCGAGAGCGTTAAGACGCCCCGGCCGGCGGCGATGGGTGACGTGAATGGGCAATGTGAGAAGGACCTACTTGCCCTTGCCCCACTCTGGCTGGCGCTTCTCGAGGAACGCGCGCACGCCCTCCTTGCTATCCGCCGTATCGAAGAGCTGGTTTTGCAGGTGGCGCTCGTAGGCGAAGCTGTCGTGGATCGGCATCTCCAGCCCCTCGGTCAGCGCCAGCTTCATGAAGCCAATCGCCTGGCTGGGACCATCGGCGCAGAGGTGCGCGAAGTGCAGTGCGCGCGGCATCAGGTCCTGGGCCTCGACCAGTTCATCGAACAGGCCCAACTCGGTTGCGCGCTCGGGGCTGAACGACTCGCCGGTGACCATCAGCATCAGCGCGCGTGACGGGCCGACGACGCGCCCGAGGAACTGCGTGCCGCCCTCGCCCGGAATCAGCCCAAGGTTGACCTCCGGCAGGCCGACCTTCCAGCTTCCCTTGCCTGCGAAGCGCACATCGCAGCACAGCGCCAGCTCCAACCCGCCGCCCATGCAGTGGCCACCGACCGCCGCGACATAGACCTTGGGCGTCGCGCGGACCTTCATCATCATCTCTTTGCTGGTCTGGCTCAGCAGGCCGACATACTCGCCGGGATAGTCGCGGATGACCTGAATATCGGCGCCAGCGGAGAAGAAGCGGTCGTTGGCGCTGGTCAGCACGACGGCCTTCACCGCCGGATCGAAGCGCACCTCGGTGACGAGCGTCTCCAGCTCGCGGATCATCTCCAGGTCGTGCGCGTTGGCGGGTGGACGGTTGAGGCGGATAATCAGGACGCCGCCGTCCATCTCGGTGGTGACGTTCTTGAGCGCGAGATCAGCTACAGCCATCGCGGATAAGCCTCCCATCGCCAGGGACCCTCAAGCCCCTCAGCGACCACTCATGTCTAAAGAAAGGCGCGCCACTGGCTCATTTGCGTGACGCTCCAGCCCCAGCGCGCCCGCCCGACCGCGATGTCGGGCGCGGCCATAGTATACGCCAGCCGCGCCTGACTGCGCGAAGCCCATGCCTCTACGTTCAAAGTCGCCAGGCGAGATTCCACCTGTGGGGGAGCCCAATTAGGCGCAGAACCGCGTCTGGGTAATGAGTAGTCGTCGGAGGCGCTCATCGTCAGCGTCTCGCCAATGGCAGCCCACACTATGCATTCCAAATAGGAAGCAAGCGCCAGCTTACCCACGCGATTCAACACGTTGTTGTTCCATCCTGTTTGTTCGTTATCTTCACGCGCAATTAGCTACCCAGCATATATCACCTGAAGTACTGGTTCGCAGCTCGTGAGGCTGCGATTCAGTTTTAGCTTTCAATTCTGCATACACAAGGTTGACAAATACTGCACGTCCACATACACTCCAGTTCATAGTATAGGGAGGAGTCAACTATGTTCGGGCACAACCAGGTCAAGACCGTTCTCGCGCGGATCGCAAGCGTGAGTCTGACGTTAGCTATCGCGTCGTTCTCCTTGGTCTCGTTGGCGCCGTCGGGAGTCGCGCTCGCTGCCGGCAGCCTGCACATCACAGGCACTGTCACCAACCAATCCGGCGGAGGCGTGCTGAACGTATCAGTAACCGCAACTGCTCCAGGTGGTACCACTACGCTCTTCGGCCCGAGCGCTACTGACTCAAGTGGCGCCTATGATCTCGCGGTCGATCCCGGAACCTACGACATTCACTTCGATCCCCCGAGCGGCAGCGGCCTGAATCCAATAGTAGATAGCAATCTCGCTGTATCCGCTAGCCAGACACTGAATGTTCAACTTACCTCACTTCAACACACGCTTTCCGGCGTTGTCCGAGATAGCAGCGGCGATCCCATGCCTTCGATGCAGCTCACCTTCCAAGAGACAACCACTCACGCCACAGTTACCGCAACCACTAATACGAGCGGCGCCTATAGTGTCGCCGCCGTGGCTGGGGTTTATGCGGTCATCGGCGCTTACGCAACCAACCCAGATCCATTGGGCTACATGAACATCCACAATCAACTTAGCATAAGCAGCATGCCTCACTACGACCTAACGACGAGCGATGCGACGCAAGACTTTACAGTGCCGTTGGCGCCGCTGAACGTGACTGTTAAGGACGGTTTCGGCAACCCCGTCTCCGGCGCCGCAGTAAACGTTTATTCCACCAGCAGCACTTTCTCGCTGGTCGCTGGAGAGGGCGCCTACTACTACAACACTGGAAGCCGGGGAGCAACCACCAACAGCCAGGGCGTAGCGGCGCCGCTGGTCTTCCAATCCACGTATGGCTCAGGAACGGTCTGCGCCGTTGTGAGCGGGAACCAGATTTGCAACGCCAGCTCCATTACCGTAGGCAGTGGCGGCGCGAGTTTGCTGTTCCAGGCTGCGCCGCAAGCGCCGCCCGCGCCGACTGGCCTGACCGCTGCGACTCCTACCGCGAGCGCGCCGGCGCTGAGCTGGAACGCGGTCAGTGTGGCGGCGAGCTACAACGTGTACCGCGATGGTCAGAAGATCGGCAATACCACCACGACCAGCTTCACGGATTCGGCATTAGTCCTGAGCGGCAGCTACACCTACACCGTGACGGCGGTCAGCGCCTTGAATGTGGAAAGCTCCGCGTCGTCGCCCTTTGTCGTGGTGTTCAATGGGCAAGGCCCAATCGTCACCAATGTACAGGTGACTCCGAACAGCATCAGTCTGAACCAGACCGCCACGCTGACCGCGGATGTCTCGGACAGCTTCGCTACGGTTACAGCGGCGGAATACTACGAAGGTACCGATCCGGGAGAGGGCAATGGCA
>DASTKI010000073.1:0-25887 GCA_035716045.1 Ktedonobacterales bacterium | reverse complement strand
CGCGCCCGCCAGCCCGGCGGCGAGGCGCTGATGGCCCTCTCGCTCGATGACGCGCCGCCAGAAGACGCCGTCGAGCGTATCCGCGCCACAGACGGCATCATGGACGTGCGCAGCGTGCGAATCTAGCGCGAATTCAACTCCCGCTTGACCACCAGGCGGCCCGCGCTTACAATGGCGAAGCCAGGTTGTGGCGTGGGCGCCGCCCGTGTGGGCGCGACAGCGCGAAGCGCGAGGATTTTCGCATGGGATTCATGAAGGTCGGAAACATCGTCTATCTCATTCTGGGCATCGGCGTCGCCGTCCTCGGCCTGTTCCTCTTGCTCGTCTCACTGGCGTTGGGTGACACCAGCAACGCCGTCTATGGCGGCGTCCTAATCCTCATCGGTGGCGTCCGCATCCTGTGGAGTATTGGCCGCATTGTGATGACGAACCGCTTGCAGACGCAGCAGAACCAGCAGGCGCAGCGCATCATGTACACCGGCCAGCAGCCGGGCTATCCCGCGCAGCCGGGGTACTCGCCGCAGCCGGGGTATGGCCAGCCAGGCTACCCGCCACAGCCGGGATACGGCCAGCCAGGATATCCCTCGCAGGCAGGGTACGGCCAGCCGGGCTATCCCTCGCAGGCGCAGTACCCGCCGCAGCCGGGCGCGTATGGCCAGCAGCCGGGCTACCCGCCACAGCCCGGCTACCCACCGCAGCAGGGCTATTCCGGCGAGCAGTACCCGCCACATCAGGGGCCGCAGCAATAGCGCTTAATGCGCGCGCGCTCAACCGCGCCCTGCTTGCGCGGCAATACCTGCTAGGGCGGGTGGAGCTTCGCGCTATCGAAGCGATTGAGCGCCTGGCTGGCATGCAGGCGCAGGCGCCGCTCGCGCCATATGTTGGCCTCTGGGCGCGACTGGAAGGCTTCCAGCCTGGTGAGCTGTCCGGCTTGCTGACTGACCGGCAGGTAGTTCGCATCGCCTTGATGCGCTCGACCATCCATTTGGTCACCTCGCGCGATTGTCTGGCGTGGCGCCCACTCATCCAGCCGGTGTTGGAGCGCGCCTTCAAGGGGTCCTTCGGCAAGCGCCTGGCTGGGCTGGACATGGGGGAGGTCGTAGCGGCGGGTCGGGCGCTGATGGAAGATCGGCCTCGCACATTCGCGGAGCTGGGCGCGCTGCTTGGCGAGCGGTGGCCGGATCGCGATCCGGCCGCGCTTGCCAATGCCATGCGCACACTCCTCCCGCTGGCGCAGATTCCCCCACGTGGTGTCTGGGGCGCTGGCGGTCAGGCGACGCACACGACCGTCGAGGCCTGGCTTGGCGCTCCGCTTGATCCTACCCCTTCGCTCGATGACATGGCGATGCGCTATCTGGCGGCGTTTGGCCCCGCCAGCGTGCGCGACATCCAGGCGTGGTCAGGCCTCACCGGGCTGCGCGAGGTGACGGAGCGGCTGCGTCCGCGCCTGCGCGTCTTCCGCGATGAGCGCGGCGTCGAGCTGTTCGATACAGCCGATGCGCCGCTGCCCGATCCCGACGCGCCCGCTCCGGCGCGCTTCCTGCCAGAGTGGGACAATGTGTTCTTCTCGCACGCCGATCGCACACGCATCATCAGCGAGGAGCACCGCCAGCGGCTGATGACCACCAGCGACGGCAGGTTGCCCTCCAGCATTCTCCTCGACGGCTTCATGGCAGGCCTGTGGAAAATCGTCCGCGGCAAAGGCGCCGCTACGCTGCGCGTCCAGCCCTACCGGTCGCTCAACACTGATGAGCGCGACGCGCTGGCGGAGGAGGGCGCGCGCCTGCTGGCCTTCGCCGCCGCTGACGCCTCCACACGCGATATCGAGTTCGCTCCTGTGGACTGACGCTCGCGCCGTGTCATGCTTGATCCGCCAGATGTCCCAGCTGGGACGAGTCAGTTCCCCGCCTGCTCATCAGGCGCCTGGGTCTGGAGCGTGGCGATCTGCCGCTGGAGCGCGGCGATGGTGGCGGCGCTGGCGTTAGCCTGGCTGGTGGCGGCGCTCAGCGCCTCGCGAGTCGCGGCCAGCTCCTGGCCCACCCACATCTCGAAGACGCCGACCGGCCCGGCGTCAGTGCTGGCGGATGCGGGCCGCCATTCGAGCACGGTCGCGCGGAAGAGTTGCTGCGAGCCGCCGCCGAGCGCCGGGTTCCCCAGCTCGAGCTGCGCGAGCGTCGTCTCAGAGCCGAGCGGCCAGTTCCAGTCGGGCCAGGGGGTCGAGCGGTGAAGGATGTACTCGCGGAAGCCGCGGACGACCGGCGCGCCGTTGGGCGCGGTGAGCGTCGCGCCGTCGTCCCGCCAGCCCTTCGGGACGGTGATGGCTGGTTTCACGGCTGGCGCGGAGCCCAGGGCGTAATCGGCGACGAGCAGCCCGCAGACCTGGGCGGCTTCGAGATCGGCCAGGGTATAGCGTACGAGGCCCGCCGGCCCGCTCTTGCCCTTCCGGACGACCAGATTGTCGCCGTCGGCGAAGACGCCAAGGTTGGCGTCTGGGTCCCATCCGAGGCACGCGTTGAAGTGATAGTGGACGCCAGCCTCGTCGCCCGGCAGTCTGCCTGCCAGCGCGTATTCGAAGATCAGCGGCTTGACGCCGCCCCACTGATGGAGGACCGCCCGCCAGTCGAAGCGCGGCGGTTGGCTGAAGCCGTAGCTGGTATGCTTGATCCCCTCTAGCGCGAGGTCATTCGCGATGGCGCTGATGGGCTCCGCGCCGTTCGCGCTGGCCCAGTGATGGCCTATGTCGCGCTTGACCACCCCGGCCAGCTCCGCGGCGCTCAATGGGTACTTGGCTGGATTGATGACATGCAGGACGCAGATCTCAGCGGTCTCGCCACACGCGCCTTTGTAGCCCGCGACGAACTCGGACAGCGCCGCCGCGTTTGGGATGAGTCGCATCGCCATAGTGTTCCCTCCGTAACCCAGCTGGCAAGCATGCGTCATTCATCCTGGGCGCCGCACGGCCCGACGGGCCGCCCATGAGCGCCTGCCAGGCCGTTCGGCTGGAGATCTCGCCAGCCGATGTGAGCGAGCGGGCCAACGAGAAGAGCCGATTCTTCCGCCCGTCGCTCTCAGAGACCAGTGTACCCGCGGCTTGTTACGAATTCAGTACCATACGGGGCGCGAGGACCTGAAGTGGGCAAATGCGTGAAGGGGTATGACTGTCCTTGATCGTCCCTGACGATAGCTGGCTGGTGGGCGTGCGGCGACGGCAGGCGCATGTGCGGATCCTGCGCTACATGGGGAGAGCGGCGCACACGCCGTCGCTATCCGCTCTCGATTCGTCGGACATCGTATCCCGGTCGCTCAAGCCATCATGAGCTGGAGTCGCTCGTGGTCGGTCACGGTGACATGCCCGTGTGAGCTGCTAATGGCGCCTGCCGCTTCGAGCTCTTTGAGCGCGCGTCCGACCATCTCGCGCGCGGTGCCAGCCATGGCGGCGATTTCCTGCTGGGTGAGCCGATGGCGTGGCTGCTCCCCGGTCGCCTCGCTCTCCTCCTGCTCGAGCAGGATCTTGGCGACGCGCGCCCGGACGTGCCGGAAGGACAGGTCTTCGACCAGTGTGACCAGATGGCGCAGCGCGGCGGCGAGCGTGCGAACCGCTGCCTCCGCGACGCCGGGCCGCTCGAGGATCAGGCGTCGCAACTGCTCGCCGCTGGTCACATAGATGGTGGTTGGCTCGATCGCCATCGCGCTGGCCGGGTTCGGGCCGCCGTCGAGCGCTGGCACGTCGTTGAACGTCTGCCCAGGCCCCATGAGCCGGAGCGTCTGCTCTTTGCCTTCGTCTGAGGTATTGAAGACCTTGACCAAGCCGCGCCGCACGTAACAGAGCGCGCCGCCCTCCTGCCCGGCGAGAATGATGATGTCGCCGCGCGCATAGCGTCGCTCGCGGGTCGCGGCCGCGACCGACGCGAGATCATCAGGGGCGAGTGTCGCGAAGAGTGGGACCTGCCGCAACATATTCAGATCAATCATCACACCGCCTCACGCTTCCCAGGCGGAGCGCGAGCGCCTTGCGACAAAAGTCGCAGCCTCTCCGCCTCTGCTCAGCGTACACTCTGGGCGCATGGGAGCGCAATATCAGTGTGTTTGCGCGCCCGAATTCGCAGGTATCCGCCCGCGGGAAGCGGGGCGTCAGCAGTACAGAGGAGCGATAGCCCAATGCAGGTCAATGACCAGGTAGCCGGCTGGAAGAGCGCGGCGGCGACGGTGCTGGATGTGCGACCGACGCTCGAGCAGGGCGGCGAGCCGTTCGTCGAGATTATGGAGGCCGCGGCGGGCATCCCGTCGGGCGAATCACTCGTCCTCATCGCGCCATTCGAGCCTGCCCCGCTCTATGACGCGCTGGGCGCCCGGGGGTTCTCGCACGCCACGAGCTGTGTTTCCCCCAGCGAGTGGGTCGTCCGCTTCACACGCGAGCAGTAAGCCTGCGGGAAGCGACGCCGAGGCGGTGAAGGAGGCCGACCCATGGAGATATCCGTGCGCCAGTCGGCGCAGCCACAGGGCTCCGCGCCCATCGCGACCAGCGGCCTGAGCGGGCTGGCGCGGGGCGGCGTGCCGCTCTGGCTGCCGCTGCCGTTTCTCCTGACGGGCGTCCTCGGCGCGGCGCTCTTTGGCGCGGTGCTGCCATTCGTCGCGCCTCAGGCCCTGCTTGCCCCCGGCTTTCCGCATGTGCTGGCGCTCGTGCATACGGTGACACTGGGGTGGCTGACGATGACGATCATGGGCGCCTCGCTCCAGCTCGCCCCCGTCATCCTCGTCAGCCCGCTGCGGGCTACGCGCCTCGCCCGCGCGCAATATCCGGTCTATGTGCTTGGCGTGGCGCTGCTCATCGGCGGCTTCTGGACGATGAACATCCCGCTGCTCATCACGGGCGGCAGCCTGGTCGTGCTGGCCGTGGCGCACTATGTCGTGATACTGGGAGTGACTATCGCGCGCGCCACCACGCGCCCGCTGACCGCGCGCTACTTCGCGGCGGCGATGGTCTACCTGCTGATCGTCGTTAGCCTGGGCTTCACCGCGGCGCTGAACTTCCAGTTTGGCTTCCTGGGCGCGGGTGTGGAGCGCCTGCTGCTGGCGCACATTACGGCGGGGGTTGTGGGCTGGCTCACCTGCACGCTCATCGGTGTCTCGTATACCTTGACACGGATGTTCGCGCTGGTCCACGACCATGCGGATGACCTTGGGCGTCGCGTCTTCCTGCTGCTCAACGCTGGCATCGTCGGGCTCGCCGCCGGCTTCGGCTTCGGCTGGACGTGGCTCCAGGCTGTAGGCGGCCTCAGCCTCATCGCCGCCGTATGGCTCTTCGCGTATGACTACCGGCGCATGCTGCGCGCGCGCAAGCGCAAGCCGCTGGACGTAACCCAGTTCCACGCGATCGCCGCGGTGGGCTACCTCGTCGTGACGATAACGGCAGGTGTCGCGGTGGCGCTGCTGGGCGGGGGCCGTCAGCCGGTTCTCGTGGCGCTTGGCCTGGCGGCGCTTGTTGGTTGGCTGGGACAGAGCACGCTCGGCTATCTCTACAAGATCGTGCCGTTCCTGATCTGGCAGTCACGCTACGGGCCGCTCGTTGGCCGCCAGAAGGTTCCCTTGATGCGCGACCTCATCCACCAGCGAGCCGCTCTCCTCAGTTTCTGGCTGATCAATGGCGGGCTGGCGCTGGCGCTGGCGTGCGCGCTGCTCAATTGGGCTATCCCGCTCCAGGTCGCGGCGGCGATTCTTGGCGTGGGGCTGGTGGTCGTGGCGGCGAATGTCATCGGCGTAGTGGTCCCGCGCGTACCTCACCCCCAACCCTCTCTCCCTGTGGGAGAGAGGGCGTGAGGGGCGTCAGGACCAGCCCAGCGCCGCGCGGCCTTCATCGGTCATCATGGACGGCTCCCAGCGCGGCTCCCAGACGATCTTGATCTCGCCGCCGGTAACGCTGGGGACGGTCGAGAGCGCCGCGCCCACACCCTCGCCAATGGACTCATGCATAGGACATCCCGGCGTGGTGAGGGTCATCGTCAGGGTGACGTACCCATCCTCACGAATGTCCACGCCGTATACCAGGCCGAGATCAACGATATTGATCCCAATCTCCGGGTCATAGACGTTATGGAGCGCGTCGTATATCCGCGCCGTCAGAGCCTGATTGTCGAGCGCGTTCGTCATGACCGCCACCCTCCTCATATATGGGCGTATGCGCGCGACACGCGCCGCGCTGGATGCTCTCTGGGGCGACCAGAATGTCGCGAAGGGGACATCCGTCCGCGCACGCGCGAGGCGAGCGTCTCCTCTTTCCCACACCATACGCGAAGGGCCCGGCGGTGGCTGCGACCTTTGTCGCATGCGCTCGATTTTATCGCTATATGACAAAAGTCGCTGCTGGACGGACGTGCGCTGGCTCATACTGCGAGAGTGCTGGGGGCGCGTGGCGCGGCTGGCGAGATCGAGAGCAACATTCCGACGATCGTTGATTGACTGCCGCCCGCAAGCCCTGCGCTGGCGCCCCCTATGCGCCCGAAACGAACAGCCCAGCGCGTCGCTGGACTAGCCTGGCGACGCCCACATCCGATGAATCAGCTGAACGCTGAGAGAGGTTTTTACTCATGAGCTCGAAGACCGCGCATGAACTGACCGACGCGATTCGCACGCACCATCGTTCCCTGGCCGAGACGCTCGACGGCTACGCCGCTGATGTGGAGGCGAGCGCCGCCAATCCCGACAGCGCGTCCCTCGCCGATCTGCTCGACCGCCTGACGACGTTCCTCTCGGGCGACCTTCTCCCGCATGCGCAGGGTGAGGAGCGGACGCTCTATCCCGCGCTCGATCCGATCATTCGTGAGCATGGCTCGCCGACGGCGACGATGAGCGTTGACCACGAGTACCTTGGCGAGTACGCGCGCAAGATCACGGAAACGGCCCAGGCGCTACGCGCCGCGAGCGCGCGGGAGCGCGCGGAGCTGGCGCGCCAGCTGGATCGCCAGGTTCTCCTGTTGCAGGGGCTCTTCACCGTGCATCTGGCCAAGGAGGAGCGCGTCTATCTGCCGCTCGTCGAGCAGGCCGTCTCGTCTGAAGACCAGCATACGCTGCTGGCGGCGCTCCATGAGGAGGCCGAGGGCGCTACGGCGCACGGCGCGCCTGAGGCGGATGCGCTCGATGTGCGCAGCCTTCCGCCCGCGCGGCGCCATCCCGTCATCTTCGGGCGCTTCGAGGCGCTGGCGCTAGGGGAGAGCTTCATCCTCGTCAACGACCATGATCCCAAGCCACTCTATTATCAGCTCGTCGCCGAGTATCCCGGGCAGCTATTGTGGGAATATGTAGAGCAGGGGCCAGAGGTGTGGCGCGTTCGCGTGGGCAAGGCGAACTGACGCGGGCGACGCCAATCACGCCACATACCATGAACAGGGCGCGGGGGCGAACTGTGAGGGCTCTGTGTATGTGACATTTCTCGCAGTCTTGTTCGCCATCCGCGTCACACAATCATGCTGTGGGGAGCGGTCTGGCTCTGGCGCGGGCAGGCGGGGGGCAAGCGCCCACGCCGGGCGCGTCCGCCTGCCCGGACGGCGATCCAGAGAGGTGGCGCCGTTCTTCGTCAACAGAGAGCGAGGATCTCATGACTTACGTTATTACCCAGCCCTGCATTGGGGTGAAGGATGGCTCCTGCGTGGATGTCTGCCCGGTGGACTGCATTCATCCAGCCGCGGGGGAATCGGACTACGACCAGCACGATCAGCTCTACATCAACCCCGATGAGTGCATTGATTGCGGCGCGTGCGAGCCAGCTTGTCCCGTGACCGCGATCTTCGAGGAGAGCGCCGTGCCGGAGGAGTGGAAGGAGTACACACAGATCAACGCCGACTACTTCCGCAAGGTCGCCCAGGCCAAGTAGACGCGGCGCTCGTGATGCGACGAGGGGAGCGAGCGTTTTGCTTGCTCCCCTCGTCGTGTCGCTCTGCGCGGAAAATCTGACCTAACGGCGGCCCACGCCATAGTTTGGCGCCTCTTTGGTGATGAAGACGTCGTGGGGGTGGCTCTCGCGCAGACCCGCGTTGGTGATGCGGATGAAGCGCGCCGTCTCCTGCAGGTCGGCGATGGTAGCGCAGCCGGTATAACCCATCGCCTGGCGCAGGCCGCCCACGAGCTGGAAGACCGTCGTGCCTAGCGGCCCCTTGTATGGCACGCGCCCTTCGATGCCTTCGGCGATTAGCTGCGCCTCGTCCGCGACGCCCGCCTGGAAGTAGCGGTCTTTGCTATAGCTGCGCTGCTTCATCGCGCCGATGGAGCCCATGCCGCGATAATCCTTGTAGCGCTCGCCCTGCGAGATGATCAGTTCGCCCGGGCTCTCGTCCACGCCAGCTAGCAGGCCACCCACCATCACGGTGTCCGCTCCGGCGGCGATGGCCTTGGCGATGTCGCCGGAATACTGGATGCCGCCGTCGCCAATGATTGGGATGCCGCTCCCACGCGCGACCTGCGCGGAGTCAAAGATCGCGGTGATCTGAGGAACGCCGCTGCCAGCTATGACGCGCGTTGTGCAGATGCTAGCTGGACCTACGCCAACCTTGACGGCATGCGCGCCCGCTTCGATCAGCGCCTGAGTCGCCTCGGCGGTGGCGACGTTGCCGGCGGCGATCTGCACCTGCTTGCCGAAGGCGCGAACCATGCGCTTCACCGCCTCGATCACCATGTGCGAGTGGCCGTGTGAGGTATCAACGACGATGATGTCAACGTCTTCAGCCACCAGCGCTTCGACCCGCTGCATCGCGTCCGGCCCGGCGCCGACGGCGGCTCCGGCGCGCAGGCGGCCCTGGCTGTCTTTGGCGGCGAAGGGATATTGCTTCTTCTTCTGGATGTCCTTGACGGTAATGAGGCCCTTGAGCATGCCGTGCTCGTCCACTACGGGCAGCTTCTCGACCTTGTGCCGGTGCAGGATGTCCAGCGCCTGATCCAGCGTCGTGCCGACGGTCGTGGTGACCAGCCGCTCGCGCGTCATAAGCTCGCCGATGGTGCGTGTCATATCGCGCTCGAAGCGCAGGTCGCGGTTGGTAAGGATGCCGACGAGCTTACCGTTTTCGGTGATGGGGATGCCGGAGATATGGTATTTGCTCATGACGGCCAGCGCGGCGCTCAGCGGCTCGTCAGGGCTCATGGTGATCGGGTCGGTGATCATGCCCGATTCGGAGCGCTTGACCTTGTCCACCTCGGCGGCCTGGTCTTCGATGGAGAGATTGCGATGGATGACGCCGAGTCCGCCTTCGCGGGCCAGGGCAATGGCGAGCCGGGCCTCGGTCACGGTATCCATCGCGGCGGAGAGAATTGGGATGTTGAGGGTGATCTCGGCGGTCAGCCTGGTCGCCGTCGAGACATCGCCGGGCAAGACGTGCGATTCGCTCGGAATCAGCAGCACATCGTCGAACGTCAGACCTTCCTTGCCAAACTTCCACTGCCACGGATCGGTGGCCGGCGTGGTCGCCATGGTCGCGCATCCCCCTTACCACATCGCGCGCCGGAGCGCCTCCGCCTGGGCAATGACCTGGGACGCAGCGTGCGTCCCCGGCCGCGCGATTGAGATTGCTCCGCCCGTTCGCGGAGCCTGACCGCTGTGGCTCGCTCTTAGGCGCGAGCCGCGCCAAGCGTGGCTCGCGTGTTCGCCAGTATGAAAACGCCCAGCCGCGACACCCATCATCGCGTGCTGGGGGACGCTGGCGCTCTCGTGCGACACTGCCCGTGCGCCAGGTATTTCGATAAGCGTACCACGCGGCTAGCGCCAGCGTCAACGGAGCGCCAAGCGGGCGCGCGGACAGTCATCCAGTCTGTCCGCGCGCTATCATGCGCCACGTTATCGGTATCCACTCAGGCTGGAGCGCCAGGTAGGGAGGTGTCTGGCGGGGGCTCTTGCCGGCGTTGCGCCTCGCGTCGCGGCTCTGGCTCGGGCCGAGCGGGCTCCGGCGGCGCTGGCGCGATTGGCTGCTCCTCTGCTTCCATGGCGCGGGTTTGTGCTGGTGAAACACTCGCGGGCGCCTCGGCGCCAGCGGCTTCGTCGGGAGCTTCATGCGGCGCCATTTCGACCGTGCGCGCTTCACCTACGGGCGTTTCGGCGTACGTTCGCGTTTCGGTCGGGCCATGTCGCTCAGGTTCAGGCTTGGGCGCCGCTGGCTCTTCGCCGTATGGCCACGACTCGACCGAGGTGGTGCGCCGTGGAGCCTCAGCGATGGCCGGCTGTGGCTGTGGCTGCGCTCTCATCGGCTGGGGTTGAGGCGCGGCGACGCGCTCCGCCTCTGGAGCGCGGCTGCTGACGAAGGCCAGCCAGGCCGCGGGGAGCAGGAAGAGCGCCGGAACGATCGCCCACGGGCCAGCGACGAAGAAGAAGCCGATGGCCGCCACAAGCAGACAGATCGCAGCGGCGAGGCCAGGGCCAATGGCCAGCAGCGCCCCAACGAACGCCAGCAGCGAGAGGATGATGGCCAGGAAGAAGTGGGACTGATCAGTGGAGATGCCAGCGGCGCCTCCGATCACGCGCAGGATGGAGGCAAGGATGCTGATGCCGAAGCCAATCAGCGCGCCGACTATCCCCTCGAACACGGCGAGAATACGCAACGATATCCGCATATGCCTTCCCCTCTTCGAACTCTTAGGCGCCAGGATGCTGGCGTATCCCTGCGTCCCTCTCGCATGCCACTGGCCAGCATTTCAGCCATCCAGTATGACTGCGAGGCGCCGCGCCGCGACTGTGAGGGCGCTGTGAGAGAGGCGCCGAGCGGCCGAGCGGGGGAAGACGGACACGTCGAGCGGATGGGTGGCTTAGGCGGCTTTGTGCGCGGTGATCGCCGACCAGAAGAGGTTGGCGAGCGCGAGATAGCCCGCGTCGGAGGGGTGGAAGCCGTCACTGGAGATGTAGTCTGGGTGTCCGGCCAGATTGCCTTCGTAGACGTTCACCAGCGTGTCGTGATGGGCGGCCACAGCGGCGCCAATCGCCTGATTCCATGTGATCGTCTCGGCGCGGATAGCGGCCTGGGTCGCAGACTTGCCGCAGAAGACGCCTGCCGCGGCGGTCTGTTGGACAGCGGGCAGCAGGCTGAAGTCTGGCGCGTTGGCGACGAATACCTTCGCATGGGTTTTCGTCTGAAGTTGCGTCAGCAGCGTGTTGAGGTCCGCCGTGTATTGCGCCAGCGGCACGCACGTCTTGAAGTCATTGCCTACCAGCCAGACGGTGATGAGCGTCGGCTGCGCCTCGATGGCCTGTGGCAGCTCGGCGGCCAGCGCGCCATGCAGCGTCTCGCCATTGATGCCGAGGTTGAGCGCGTTGGCGCCTTGAGGCAGGCGGGAGATGAGGATCGGCACGTAGGCGGTGTGGTTGGGGTCGCTTGCGCCCACGCCTACCGCGTCGCTTGCGCCCAGCGCCACATAGCGCACGCCGGGCGGTGTAGCTGTCGCCGTCGGCGCTGGGTTGGATGTCGCGGTAGGCCCCTCGCCCGCTCCATTGGGCGAGGCGCCGCAGCCCACGAGCAGCGCGCCGAGGAGCGCCAGCGAGGCGAGCGCCCACGCCAGGCGACCTGGAAAGTTCCGTCTCGACATCGTATCGTTGCGCTCCACTGACTCGACGAGGTCTCTGTGTTCAGGTTGCCGTCATCGCTCCAATGGAGCCAGCGCAAGTCCTCGCCTTCCAGAATGGTATGAGCGGCTGGATGCGCGCGTCAAGGCGACCCCGCAGGGGTACGGGGCGCTTGCGCCGCGCGTGCGGACGCTCCTATACTGCGCGGGGGCGTTCGCCAGTTCGCGCGCTGGGGGGCGCTGGGGCGAGTCGCCCTCATGCGCCGCTGAGATGGGCGACATGTGAAGACGGGCGCGCGGTGTGAGAACATTCGGAGGCGTCGCCTGTGCGAGTGCTGGTGACCGGCGGGGCCGGATATATCGGAAGCGTGATCGTCGAGGAGCTGCTGCGCGAGGGGCATACCCCGGTTGTCTATGACGCGCTCGTGAAGGGGCATCGCGCCGCGCTGCCAGCGGACGTGGCGCTCATCCGCGGCGACATCCACGATACGGCATTGCTGTGCGAGACGATCGGCCAGCATAACGTCGAGGCGATCATCCACATGGTCGGGCTGATCGAGGTTGGGCTCTCGGCGACGAATCCGGCGGCGTTCTTCGAGGTCAACGTGGGCGGCAGCCTGAGCGTCGTCCGGGCGATGATCGAGATGGGCGTCAAGCGGCTGGTCTTCAGCTCCACCGCCGCCGTCTACGCCGCTGACGCGCCGCTGCCGCTCAGCGAGGAGTCGGCGACCGGCCCGACCAGCCCGTACGGCGAATCGAAGCTGATGGTCGAGCGCATGCTCCAGTGGGTCGCGCCGGTCCACGACCTGGCTTGCACGGCGCTGCGCTACTTCAACGCGGCCGGAGCGACGGAACGGAACGGCGAGGCGCACGAGCCGGAGACGCATCTCCTGCCGCTCATCCTGCGCGCCGCCGAGCAGGGAACCCCAGTCACAATCTACGGCACGGACTATCCCACCCCCGACGGCACAGGCGTGCGCGACTACGTCCATGTGCTCGACCTCGCCCGCGCTCACCTGATGGCGCTGGACTGCGCGGAGCCGGGGGTGCGCGTCTATAATGTGGGCTCGGAGACAGGATATTCGGTGCGGCAGGCGGTGGAGATGGTGCGCGAGGTGACGGGCCGCCCGCTGGAGGTCATCGAGCGGCCACGCCGCCCCGGCGACCAGCCCGCGACGGTGGCCAGCGCGGCGCGCATCCGCCGCGAGCTGGGCTGGGAGCCGCGCCACAGCGACCTGCGCACGCTGCTCGCCAGCGCCTGGGCCTGGCGCCAGACGCATCCCCACGGCTACGAGGAATAGCGCCTGAACTCTCTGACTCCTCAAACGCCCCCCGGTCCGCTAATATGGCCACCTCCTGCGCTCTATTCTTCTCAGACAAGAGATGGGAGCGGAGAGAGGCCATATAGCTGGAGCCGATTATGAGGTCATCGCGAGCGTAGCGCAATCAGGAGATGGTGAATTGCGAGTTGTATGCTACGATCAATCCCGACTGACCTGATGACCGGGAAAGATAACCATTACTTCGGTTCTGGCTGTTCCTGAGTGGCGTATGTCTCCAACACAATTATAGGAGTATAACTGAAGTAGCAAACCTGTTGATATTCATGTGCGATTGACAAGAGTCATACTGTGTATGATAATGGCAAGTGGCTTTTCAGTGTGAGGAATTGTGGGTGAATTGATGAAACCAGCAGATCGTTGAAGTGGGTTGTGTCACCCTCCTCGCTTCTTGACCGGTCATGAGGAGCGGGTCCACGCCGTGCTTTCGTTTGTTGGGGAATCAGGTTCTGTGTGGACAGAGTCGCCAGCGGGAAACGTCGCTTGTATGTGAGGTACGCTGGAATCCGCGTGCGGCATACCTTAGCTCGGAAACTCGGCTCGGAGGACGCTATGAAGCCTGCCACATCCATCCCTGACGCGTTTGATCACGTCGAGTATATGCGACGTCATGGACATGAGGAACTGTACACCTTCCATGACAAGGACACTGATTTATACGCTCTGATCGCCCTCCATGACACAACTCTGGGGCCGGGGCTAGGAGGTACGCGAATCCGCGAAGTCGCCCAGGCGCCCGAAAGCTGGAAGGAAGAGATGTATGTGTCTGATGCGGAAGGTGTTTGGGATGTGCTGCGACTCGCTGAAGGAATGACCTACAAGGCGGCCGTCGCTGGTCTTCCCCTAGGGGGAGGAAAGGCCGTGATCCTGGGTGACGGCAAGGAAAAGAAAGACGCCGCGTTGCGCGCCGCGCGCTTTCAGGCCTTTGGCCGGTTTGTGGACGGATTGGGCGGTCGCTATATCACTACTGAGGATTCAGGAACCAGTCCCGATGACATGCGGGAGATCCGGAAGACGACACGATTCGTGGTAGGCACACCACGTGAAGAAGGGGGTGGTGGCGACCCGTCCCCAACCACAGCGTACGGCGTTGTGCGAGGTATGCTGGCGCTTGCTGAGGGTGTGCTGGCGCGCTCGAATCTAGAAGGTGTTCGTGTCGCCGTGCAGGGGCTGGGGCATGTTGGGATGAGCCTGGTGGAGCGCCTGTTGCTCACCGAGGGCGCCACGGTCATAGCGGCGGATACAAAGAGCGAACTCATACAAGCGGCGCGCGAGCGATTCGCCAGCCAAGCCAGTGAGGGGCGCTTCGACATCGTCGCTCCTGAGCAAATTCACCAGGTAGAGTGCGACATCCTCGCTCCGTGCGCATTCGGGGGCATCCTCAACCCCCAAACTATTCCCGAACTGCACCACCGGTGCAGGGTTGTGGCTGGAGCGGCCAATAACCAGCTAGAGGATGAGAAGCGAGACAGCGAAGCGCTACGGATAAGAGGAATCACCTATGCGGTGGACTATGTCATCAATTCAGGGGGCCTGATTCATGTCGCTCAGGATCTCGATGCGCAGGGCGCCTGGAGCGAGACCGACGACAAGAAAGTCACAGAACGCGCTCACCGCATCTACGATACAGTGAGGCGCATGTTGGAGCTCGCGGAGGCCGAGAATATTTCAACAGTGGAGGCGGCGAGGCGAATGGCCCTTGAGGCCATCAAAGCGCATGTTACCCTTTAGCCTCTAGCGCGCCGTTCCCCTGCGCCTACCCTCGCTTCCGAGCGTTGTCGCTAGAAGCGAGGGTAGGCTGCTCCATGTGTCACGCGTTGAGAACGACGCGTCAGCGCCCGCCGATCAGGTTGGTGACGTCGCCGAAGGTGATGACGGCCACCAGCAGCAGGATCGCGGCCATGCCGATCAGGTTCACCAGCCCCTCGCGCTCCGGGCTGAGGCGCTTGCCGCGCCGCAGCACTTCGATCAGCACCAGGAGGACGCGCCCACCATCCAGCGCCGGAATCGGCAGCAGGTTCATGATCGCCAGGCTCAGGTTGAGCGCGCCGATCAGGAACAGGAACACGTACGGGCCAACGATCGGGATCGAGGCGGCGACCTCCCCGGTGGTGCTCACGATACCCACCGGCCCCTGCACAGCCTGATTGAATGGCAGCGCGCCCGCCACGATCTGACCGATGCCGTGATATGTCGCGACCATCACCGCCCCGACGTCCTGCACACCGAGGATGGGCGCCTTCCACAGCGGTGCGGGGAAGTGGTACGGATCCGACTGATCGGCCTCGATGCCCAGCGCTCCTTGCTTGCTGTTTATCCTGGCGTTGATCGTCACATCTAGCGTAGAGCCGTCGCTATGGCGCACGACCACCGCGACGGGTGTCGTCGTGGCATTCTTGTTGGCCGCGTGCGCCTGCTGGGTGTCATCGTTGACGAAGGTCTGCACGTCAGAGAAGTACTTGACCTGCTTGCCATCAATCGAGATGAACGTATCGCCCGGGCGCAGCCCCGCCGCCTGCGCGGGTGAGTCAGTGACCACATTGGCGATGACGGGGCGCAGCTCCACCTTGCCGATCGCCTCCGCCGCCGTAAAGAAGATGATCGCGAAGAGCAGGTTCATCGTCACGCCCGCCAGCAGCACGATCAGGCGCTTGGAGGCGGGCTTCGATGCGAAGTTGCGCGGGTCGTGCTGTCCTTGCTCGTTGGTCGTCTCGCCATTCTCGCCTGGCATGCGCACGTAGCCACCGATGGGCAGCAGATTGATCGAGTACATCGTCTCGCCGCGCTTGAAGCCAAAGAGGCGCGGCGGGAAGCCAATCGCGAACTCGTCCACGCGGATGCCGGCCCATTTCGCGGTGATGAAGTGGCCAAACTCATGGACCAACACAAGTATCCCAAAGACGGGGATCGCCGCCAGATACCAGTACCAGGGGATGGAAATCATCAGTCGCTCTCTCTACGTTTCGGGCCGCACGCTGGGCCAATTCTCATGGGGTACGTCATCGCTCCGCAGTGGCGGCGGGTCGTGTGGCGCCGGTCAGCCGCTCCGCCACGCGCCGCGCCTCTTCCTGCGCCCACACGGATACGGCTCCAACCTCCTCTACGCCTGGGCTGGCGATCACGTTGTGATGCTGGAGCGTTTCGCCGACGATCTCGGCGATGTCGGTGAAGCGGATGGCGCCGCGCAGGAAGAGTTCCACCGCCGTCTCATCGGCTCCGACGAGGACCGCGGGCGCTGAGCCGCCCGCCGCTCCAGCCTCGAATGCCAGTCTGAGGCAGGGGAAGCGCTCCAGGTCGGCGCTCTCGAATTCCAGCTTGGCCACCTCATTCCAGCGCAGCGGCAGCGAGAGCGCCGTGCCCGCGCGGTCCAGCCGGTCAGGATAGCTCAGCGCATACTGGATGGGGAGATGCATGCTGGGGATGCTGGCCTGCATCTTGATGGAGTCGTCTACGTACTCGACCATCGAGTGGATGATGCTCTGTGGATGCACGACGACCGCGATGCGCTCATAGGGCATGTCATACAACCAGTGCGCCTCGATGACCTCCAGCCCTTTGTTCATCAGCGTCGCTGAGTCAATCGTGATCTTGGGGCCCATCCGCCAGGTGGGGTGGTTGAGCGCCTGCTCAGGCGACATCTCGCGCATCTCGGCCAGGGAGAGCTGCCGGAATGGGCCGCCCGACGCGGTGATGAGCAGCCGCCGCACGCTGGCGCGGTCCTCGCCGCGCAGGCACTGCCATAGCGCGTTGTGCTCGCTATCTACAGGCAGGATCGCGACGCCGGCCTGTTTCGCCTCAGCCATTACCAGATGCCCAGCCATCACCAGCGTCTCTTTGTTGGCCAGGGCGATGTCCTTACCGGCGCGGATCGCCGCGATGGTGGGCAGGACGCCGACCAGGCCAGAGGTCGCGGCTACGACCATATCAACATCGGGCAGCGTCGCGGCGGTGGTCAGGCCTTGCTCGCCGCTCAGCGTCGCTAGCCTGTCGGGGAGGGCCTCACGCAGGCGCTGGAGCGCCGCCGGGTCGTCGCCGGTAAGGACGGTCAGCGCGGGCCGGAACTCGCGCGCCTGCTCGGCCAGCGAGTCCACATTGCCGCGCGCCGCCAGCGCCACGACCTCGAAGCGGTCGGGGTAGGCGCGAACGACATCGAGTGTCTGACGGCCAATCGAGCCGGTGCTGCCAAGGACGGCGAGGCGCCGGCGATCACTCTTCATAAGCGTTCATCCGCGGTGGAGCTCATCCTCCATTGGTGTGCGCCAAGTGCGAACGTCATATTTCGAAGCCATGCCATGGGCGCTCAGCACCCCTGCGGAAATTGTATCACGGCTCCCCACGCGCGCCCGCCACACGAGTGTGCCGCCGCCGCGCGCGTCCAGGCCCATATAGGCTTGTCCATAGGCGCCAGGCGGATAAGCTCGGATACCATGTGTGAGATATCAGAGAATCGGGTAATGAACGGCTGCGCGTGAGCCACATCTCCGCCCGGCTGATTATATAAAAACACGGCAAAATGATAGAAACGCGCCAATTGGTGTTTCGTTCGTCATCATCACCCATTTGGGTTAAGGCGGTTACGCTATACAAGACACCTCACTATCCTAGTTCTTGTTCCCGCTGAGTTCGACGGGCGGCGCAGGGTCATAGACCTGTTCCTTGCTCCCCGGCGGCCGCGCGGGAAGGCTGGAGAAAAGAGTAGAGAGGGCGTCACATCATGGGGAAGTCATCAATGCGACACATGCTGCGCTGGTCGCGGCTACCAGAGCGCGAGGGAGGGGCACGCTCGTATTGGCGGAGAGCGCTTCCAGTGGCTGGAAGGGTGATGGCGCTGGCCGCGGTCGCGGCTGGCGTTTATGGCACGGGGCAGATCACGGGGGCCTCCGCTAAAGGCGCAACTCCTCCCCGGCCTGAATCGGAGTCGCGGCTGGGAGCCGATCATGGTCAATCGCGCGGGAGCGACTGTACACTGATCGTCCCGGCTCAGCCGCTGACGGCCAAAGGTCTGGCGACGCCGTACCTATTGACTCCTACCGACCCTGCCAATACGAACTGCCACGAGGCCACGCCGTCGCAGGCGGCCTTCGTTCAAGCCGCGGTGCTTGACCCCGCTACTGGTAAGATCTCGATCTATAACCCGCTGGTCATTGACAAGGGCACGCAGCCTGCCGCGGCGCCGGTCGTACCGACACTTCCCAATGGAGCCGTTGTTGGAATCTGGTTTGGCGCCAACGGCGCGGGACTGCGCCTCCAGGGGGCGACCTTCAATACGCTGACGAATGCCAAGTGCGTCAATGGCGTTGGCCGTTCGATCTTCGGCCAGATGGCGTACTGCAACGCGCCCGCGTTCTTCCAGTCCGCCAACCAGCTCATCCAGGCGAAGAAGCTCGTGCCCCCCGCGCTGGGAACAGCGAAAGATGGTATGGCCTGCCCCACGGTGCGCGATTTCGTCGTCGTGGACCAGGATCAGAGTGACAATGTCACTACCTCCTATCGCATTACACAGGATCGAAAGATAGCGCAGAATACGGCCGCCAACGCCGCCGCGCTTCCCGGGAGCGTTGCGCTCACCAATGGCAGCGACAACCGGCTGCTGGCTGTCGCTCTCGATGCCGCGCTGGGCTGCGCGCCATGGCGCGCGCCGGATCTGGCCGATCCGGGCCAGATGGTACCAGCGCTTCCGCTCGACGAGCTTCAGGCGGCGATGTACCAGCCGGTCCCCGTCGCGCTCGTGCCGAGCAAGGACCCCATGACCTTGGTGAATGGGCAGCCGAATTTGATGAAGCAGAACCTCTATCGCGATGGCGTGGACCAGCCGCGAGTAGCCACCGTCGCGCAGGCGACCGCGGACCAGAAGACGTACTGCCAGGACTTGATGCGTATTGCCCCTGCTCGTCTCGAGCTTGACCGACAGTGGACGAGCGCGGCTTCATCGCTGGATCCAGCGGTGGCGAATAGCTTCTTCACGTTCCTCGCCGCACGCCTCGACTTCACGGTTGGCCCAAGCGGATTGAACTGCACCGGCCTGCTGAACGTGGCCAGTCCAGTTAAGCTGATCCAGGACAGCAATGGCGTCGTCGTGGATGCGACGTTCACGGGCGCGGGGGCCTAGCCGGATGGGGCTTCCCGCTCGCTTTCCAAGAGTCACAGCGTGGCTGATAACGCTGACGCTCCTGGGACTGGCTACGATGGGCGCGCTGCAAGGATTGCGCGCGCTGGAGCCAGCCGCTCCCGAGCACCTGGACCACGTTCATGGCGTCATCACCGCCATGCGCGGTCGAGACGTCTTCGCGGTCCGGGTTTCGGGGCGCCCAGGGGTGATCTGGTTTCGCGTCGTGCGGGGGGCGCACATCTCGCTCGCTCATCTGGAGCGCCATCTCCATGAGCAGGCTAGCACAGACGTGTACTACGAAGATCAGCCGGATCAGCGAGGACGCTTGCATGAGCCACTCCCGGCCTGGCTGGCCGATTAGCGACGTGTTGAGGGAGGAGCTGATTATGCCGACCCAACAGGGCAAAGAGCATGGGCGACCGCCGCTCGCGGAGTTCGAGCCGCTGGGTACGTTCAAGGTCCCGGCGGTGGAGCGTGGGGGCCAGGGTGGTAATCTGGCGTCAGGAGACCAGGCGGAGCTGGTGATCATCGGCAACGGCATCGCTGGTTGCATCGCGGCGATGGAAACGCGCCAGTACGCGCCGGACGCCCGCATCCTGATCATCACGGAGCAGAACCATCCGACGATCAACACGCCAGCGCTGAAGCAGTATGGGGCTGGGCGACTCGAGCTGGACCAGTTGATGGCGTACTCCGCCGGAATGGAGCGCCAGCTTGGTATCGGCGTCCTGCAGCAGCGCGCGACCAGGATTGACCCAGCCAGCCACCAAGTCCATCTGGCGAATGGTCGCGCCATCACGTACCGCAGCCTCCTGCTGGCGACCGGTGCGCGGGCGACTTCCCTGCCAGAGGGCTTGCCCGGCCGCGATTTCGATGGCGTCCTCAGATTACATACCCTGAGCGATTATCGCGATTTGCGCCGCCGTCTGCCATCTGTCTCGTCAGTGGTCGTCATTGGGGGCGGCTATCATGCCGCTGAAACCGCCATGCTGTTGCGTCACCAGCGGGTGAAGGTTACGTGGCTCATTCGCGGGCGCAGCATTCTGCCACACATGCTCGATACAGCCGCTTCAGATCTGTTATTGAAGCAGGTACGCCGGCACGGCGTGGACGTACGGCTGGAAACGGAGGTGGCTGGCATTGTTGGACGGATGGGTACGGTGGCCGGTGTCATGACGACGGACAACGCGTTCATTCCGTGCGAGCTCGCCATCCCGGCGATTGGGACTCAGCCCGACATCGCGCTGGCGGAGCGAACGCCCATCGCGGCGCAGCAAGGTCAGGGCGTGCGGGTGAATGAGTATTTGCGGACGACCGCGCGCGACGTATACGCCGCGGGCGCGGTGGCCGCAGTGAACGATCCGCAGACGGGCCGATATGAGGCCCGTGGCCAGTGGTACTTCGCTGTGCAGCAGGGGCGGCTCGCGGCGGCGGCGATTGTTGGCGCGCCGATCTCGGAGAGCGCCGCGACAAGCGCATCTGGCAATTTCTGGCATGCGACACAGTTCGATAAGCTCAATGTGCTCGTCGCGGGCGCGCCAATGCTCTCTGAGCGGCAGCACTCCGACAACGAAGTCCTCACCAGTGGGTCGGGCAATTCCTACCGCCGCATCGTCGTGCGCCATGGTCATCTGGTCGGCTATCTCGCTGTTGGCTCCGGCCAGCTCAGAGGCCTGAGCGTCAAGCGCCTGATTGATGAGCGGATTGATATCGAAGAGATCAAGCGCAAGCTCCTGTCCGAAGACTTTGATCTGCGGTCGTTCTTCACCCAGCGGCGATTGCATGCGCTCGTGACAGGCGAGGCGGACGCTGTTCCCAGGCCGGTCCCAGTGCGAACCCAGTACGTCGTGGATCCCCGGGCGGCGGGGTCGGCGTAGATGGCGCCAGCCCAGCGAATCGTTCTCGTGTTGTATGGCGCCGCCCGCCTGGAAAGAATGTGAGTTGTGCACCGATCTCGCTCTCAAATAGCGGACGAACTTTCAGCGTGCATCCACTGCACGGAATGCCTCACCGCTTGCCCGGCGCTGCCTGCGCCGATCACGATCGAGACGCTGAACCGGGAGACGCTTACCGAGCCGATCTCGCCGGCGGTGGCGCGATTCGCGCAGGCGTGCTATCAGTGCGGCGCATGCGTGCCCGTGTGCCCGGCGGGCCTGCACCGGGACGCGATGATGCTGTGGATCAAGATGCGGCTTCTGCGGGGCGATGTTGAGCGGGTGGCCGCGCCCGCCGGACCCGTTATCATGCCTATCCATCTCGCGGGCGCTGCCCGTGGCGAGGACCACTCCGCGACGGCCAGAACCGCGCCACGTACCTGGGGCGTCTCTCCTGGTACAGGAGGCGAGCAGGGGAGAGCGGAGCCATGGCGGTGAGAGTGAATGCGCGGCCCGGCGCGAAGAAGGTCGCGCGCTATCCGCGACTCGGCGGTGGGCTATCGCGCGCCCAGCGGGTGGCGGCGCTCCTCATGCTCCTGATAGGCGTCGGTCTGGTCTACATCTACATCGCCTATCTTCGGAGCAGCGACGTCTCGCCTGACAGCTTCTATGGCTACATGTTCGCCATCGCCGGTACGCTGGTTCTCCTGCTGGTAGGCGCGGGGTACACGCTGCGTAAGCGGTTGCGGCGGAACTGGGCGGGGTTGCTGCATGTCGCGCTGGCGTGGCACGTCATGGGCGGCTTGCTGGCGCTGACGCTCATCCTGATGCACGCCGCCGGCAATTTTCATCCGCGCACTGGTTCCTACGCGCTCTACGGTCTGATCGCGCTCGTGGTGAGCGGCATCATCGGGAGAGCGCTCGACCGGATCGCGCCACGTGTCGCCGCCAAGGCCGCGCTGCGCACGTTGACGCCGGATGGTGAGGAGCGCTTGGAGTCGCTCGTCGCCGCGCTGGACCGCAAATGGCGTTTCCGACGTGAGGACAGGCCGCAGGCGCCAAAGGCAAGCGAGCCGCGGAAGACAGGCGCTCCCTGGGATCTCGCCTATTACGACCTGGGCGCCGACCCGAACGAGATACCCGCACTGCTCAACCAACAGGGCGAAGCGGGCCATAAGCGTGAGGCCCCGGATCTCACAGTGGATGGAGTATCCAGGGGCGCGATGGCATCCGAGTCAGCGGCCATCCGGCGAGCGATTGGGACTGAGCGTCTCTTCCTTCACCTGGTTCGCGTATGGCGATATCTGCATACTGCGCTCAGCGTGATTACGCTCGGCCTGATCCTGTGGCATCTCGAATATGCCGCCGTCTTGCTCATCGGCGCGCGATGAGTGACTGTCATCGCTGAACGGGCCGGGCGCCTCCTCTTCACCGCGCGCCTCCCTTTACACCAACGTCCGGCGCCGTTCCCCCAGGCCTCCCGGTGATTTCGCCGGTACGGCGGCTCCTGAATTGGCGCCGTCTCATAACCTCTCTAGGCGCCATCTCTTCACCCTTCGTCGCGTGTATGGCATAGGTTCTGCGCCACCAGCGCCAGCGCGCGAGCGCGCCGCGGGTCGCCTGGCAGGGCCCGCGTGAACAGCGTTCGGCGGTCGCGGAGAAGGAGGCTGGCGGCCATGAACCATCATCTGATGCACGTGCCATCACTGGAGCCATCGGGAGCGCCCGCGTGGCTGGCGAGCCGCTTGATGCGTCGGCAGGTGGTGGATGTCTCCACCATTGAGCCAGTCGGTCGTGTCGCTGACGTCATTTTCGATCCCCGAAGTTGCCAGGTCATGGCGCTTGCCGTCGAGTCCAGCGCGCCCGCGCAGGGGCAGGGTTTCGCGGCGATGATCAGTCGCGCGCTCACCCGGAGTCGTGACATCGCTACCATCGGCCTCGATCACGTGATCGCGCTGGATGGGGACGTTGTCATGGTCAACGCCGATCCGTTCCGCCTCTCCGCCCCGCGCGAGATGGAGCGTATGCCGCGCCTGAACGACTCCTGCGAGCTGGCGATCCTCACCATGCGCGGGATATGCCTCGGATCGCTGGCTGATCTGCTGCTAGACCAGCGCGGCGCTACCGTTCTTGGCTATGTCGTCAATCCAACCAGGCAGGGTGAGCTCATGTTGCCGCCGCTGCCAACCCTGCCAGCGCTTGATGAGCCACCCGCCGTCGCCATGTCGCAGCCTGCCTCCAGCGCCGCCGAATCTACGCGTGCGGAGCCCTCCACTGAGGGAGCCTCCGCTGAGGAGGCCTCCACACGCATGCGTGTTATTTCCGCGTCGTCCAGGGTGCACATCAGCGATTCGCTCATTCTGCTCATCACTGAGGTCGAGCCGCTACGCGGAGAGGTGGTCGTCATCGCTCCGCAGCCTGAGGAGCGCGTCGGTCTGAATGGCGCCTAGGAGCAGCCCGTTTTCCCCGCCCCGTGTTCCGTGGCCCCGCATATACGTGAGGCCACCAGCGCATGCCTTAGTACGTGATTACCTGACTACGTGAGTACGTGGCGCGATTGCATAGCGCGAAGGAGTGCGAATCCATGCTCACGCGACGGCGCGAGAAGCGCCGCTTCTCTCTCGACGTTCCCGAGCCGCGCCGCTACCCGCTGCTGCCCGTCCGGGTGGTCATCAAATCACGCCGCAAGCGGTCACGGTTCCGCGTCGGGCTGAAGGATGTCTCTCGCTGGAACACGCTGCCTTTCCAGGTGATCGTCGAGCGCCAGTCCACCAGACCACGCGCGCCGCTCACCCTCGCTCAGCGCCGCCAGCGCCGTCGCACTGGGCTGGCAGCCGTGGGCGCGGTGATCGCGCTCGCCATCGTCGGCGCCATCGTGCTGCGCGCTGTCGTCTCGCGTCCGCCGGCTCAGAGCGCCGCGTCATCCTATGCCGCGGGCGATCTGGTCGCCAGCGGATACGCGCAGCGCCTCCAGGCGCAAACATCGCTCGCCTCAGTCCCGCTCCATACCTCAACGGGCGGCCCAGCGCCCGCCATTCAGGCCCAGGCCGCGTTTCTCTTCGACCCTGAGCGTGGCTGGCTCCTCTATCAGAGGAACGCCGACGAGCCGCGCCCGGTAGCCAGCCTGACCAAGATCATGACACTGCTGGTGGCGACCAGCTCCGGCTCGCTGGACCAGAGCGTCACGATTGGACCTGATGCCGCCGCGCTGGTCAATAGCAACAACAGCTACATGGGCGTCAGCGCGGGCGAGCGGCTGACGCTGCGCGAGCTACTCTACGGCCTCATGCTGGTCGGCGGCAACGACGCCGCCCGCGCTATCGCGGATACCGCCAATGGTGGCGCGCCCGCGTTCGTCGCCAAGATGAACCTGCGCGCGACCCAGCTTGGTTTGCGTCACACCCACTTCGTCTCGGCGGACGGCGTGAGCGACGGCAACATCTCGAGCGCGCGCGATCTTGCGGCGCTCAGCGCCATCGCCATCCTGCAGCCAGACATCGCCCAGATTGCCGGGACGCGCCACATCATCATCCCGCAGACTGCCACCCACAAACGGTTCGACCTGTTGAACACCAACGATCTGCTGCCTGGCGCCTCCTCAGCCGGGTATCCGGGCGTCAATGGCGTCAAGACAGGCTACACCGACAGCGCAGGTTACTGCATGGCGTTCTCCTCGCGGCGGAATGGTCATCTCATCGTTGGCGTCATCCTCGGCGATCCGTCCGATCAGGCGCAGGTGAGCGACGCGCGCGCGCTGCTCGATTGGGGATTCGCCCAGAAGTGAGGTTGCTCGCGTTTATCCGAGCCGCGCCGCGACCCACGCCGTCATGTCGCTGAACATCTCCGGCGAGATGTGGTGGTTGGCGGGGTACTCTTGATAGGTGAGGTCCGCGCGCTGGCGCTCCAGGATGACGCGGGCCGCGCGGGCGAGCTCGATGCCGATCACGTTATCGTAGATCCCATGAGAGACGAAGACTGGCAGGCCGGCGGTCTCCTCAGGGCTGGCCAGCCACGGCTCCGCCTCAGGTGGAATACGCCCCGACATGGCGACGACCCCAGCAAAGACGCCAGGATGGGAGAGCGCCGTCACCAGCGAGATGATCGCCCCCTGGCTGAAGCCGAGTGTGTAGATGCGCGCTGGGTCGGCTCCATAGGCCTGGGCGGCGGCGGCCACGAACTCCGCGTATACCTTCCGGCTGGTATCGAGATGCTGCTCCGTGATGGCGAAGCCGGTGGGCAGGAACTGGACGTTGAACCAGGCGTAGGAGTCGGGCCCGCGCGTCAGTGGCGCCCGCGCGCTCACCACGACGAAGCGGGGGTCGAGCTGGTCTGCGAAGGAGAACAGGTCGCGCTCGTTGCTGCCGACACCGTGCGCCAGCGAGAGCAGCGGTGGCTTCTGGCCTTCCGGCGGCGCGACCAGCGGCGGGCGGACGAGGTGGACGAGCGGCAGCCCCTCAGCGGGCGTGGGTCGGGTCATGTGGCTGTCTCCAAATCCTGGTCAGGGCGCGGCGCCCAGATGCTTCAGCGCTTCGCGACGGGTCAAGGGGCTCATCTCCGCCTCATGCTCACGCACGAACCGGCGCACGGCGTCGGGATTGGTGGCGGCGTACGCTCGCAGCGCCCAGCCGATGCCCTTGCGGATGAAGAAATCGCGGTCAGCCAGATTCGGCTCGATGCAGGCGATCAACAAGCTCTCATCCGTCGCCGCCCTGAAGCTGTTCTGGCAGAGGATCGCCGCGCGCCTGCGCCAGAGATTCGCGTCGCGGCTCCAGGTCAGAACGGTCGCGCGCATCGGCTCTGGATAGCGCCGCAGCAGCTCGCCAATCTGGTGGGTCGCCAGGGTGTCTACCAGATCCCACCACGCGCCGCTCACGATCATCTCTTCATACAATGGTAGCGCGTCCAGCGTCTGATAGTCGCGGTAGCGCCGGTAGCCCGCCAGCTCGATCGCCGCGTAGCGCTCCTCACGGTAGCGCGCCTCGCGCCACAGCGCGCGGATGGTGGCCTCCCACTGCGCGGAGCTCGCCAGTGGGTG
>DASTKI010000072.1:0-17441 GCA_035716045.1 Ktedonobacterales bacterium | reverse complement strand
AGTTCCGGCGGCCTGGGCTCCAATGGCCTGAACGCTGGCGGCATAAGCTCCGGTGATTTGGCTGGCGGCGGGCAGAGCGGATCGCTGGGCGGCGCGCAGGTGGCGCCAGGCCAGTACAGCGGACCACTCGCGGCGGGAGGTCAAAGTGGCGCATATCCCGGTCATCCGCCGCAGCGCCGCTATACGCCCAGCCACTCTGGCCCACTTCAGCCGATTGATCCGCCGCTCGGAGCGACGGGTGGCCTGGGCGGCTCAGCATATGCCGCCAACGAGCCGTATATAGCTGGCATGAGCGAGGGGGAGTATCCCAGTGGCTCATGGGCGACCGGCGGTCTGTCCAGCTCCGGCCAGACCCGACCTGGCGCGTCTTCCCGCCCGCTGACGGATCGCGGCGTGGCCTTTGGGGCCAGCGCGCCACGGCCCTCGGGACAAACGGGTCGCTTGGGGTCTGTCTATAGCGCGCCCATGCCCATCGTGCGTCCTGCCAGCGGATATGACGCGGCGCGCGATCAGGCGACCGCTCGCGAGTTGCGCTGGCTCGTGTCGCCAATGATGGAGGCGTTTTCCCGGTTCGATACCGCCATCGCCAACCGCCTGATACAGCAGGCGCTGGAGCGCTACAGCGTGGAGGTGGTCTGCCTGGGCCTGGCGCAACCTACCATCGCCCGTGTCAGCGAGCTTTGGTCGCGTAGCGAGCTGACCATCCCTGAAGAGCGCTTCGCGCTCAGCTATCTGCGTGGTTTCCTGGCCTCGGTGTTTCATTCGACGATGGAGCCACCTGACGCGCCACTGGCCGTCGTCGGGTGCGCTCAGCGCGAGACGAGCGACCTGGCCGCGCTCATGCTGGCCGTCTTTTGGCGGCGTTCCGGTCTGCGGGTCGCCTATCTGGGCGCCGACGCGGGCGCCGATGACCTTGCTCAGCAGCGATGGGCCGTGGTTCCCGCCATTATCTGTCTCACCATGTCCTCAACGCAGCGCATCCGCTCCGTCAACCACCTTGCCAAACAGGTGCGCGCGCTGCCCTCGCCGCATGCGGAACTGTGCTATGCGGGAGCGCCGTTCGTGCGCAACCCTGACCTGCAGAGGAAAGTGGATGCCGTCTATCTGGGTGACGATCCCGCGTCCGCTACCACGACCGTGCGGCGCCTGCTCGGCATGATCTTCTAGCCTGGCAATCGTCCGCCGAGGGCGTCGCGCAGGGCGCCGCCTCATTCTTGAGGTGGCGCCTCTTCTTCGCCTCGGCGCACGAAATCCACGCCATTCCAGTAGTATTCAGAATAGTCGTCTTCCATGTCCGACTCTATGGGGGGAGGCGCGCCGGGTTCGACTGTGGGCTGCTCGCGCTCCTGCTGTGACGCCTCGCGCGCGGCCGCTGGGGGCTTCGGCTCGGCGAACTTGACCGGGTGGCGCGGCGCGCTCTGATCACCAGCGTCGCTGGGAGGCTCTGCATGGCCATTGGGAGAGCCGCCGCCCGGTGTTCCAGCCATCGCGTCCGACTCGCGCGCCCACTGGTAGAAATCCTCCAGTGTCAACGCCTCGTCCACCGCTGACGCCTCTTCCTCCTCAGTGGCGCCGAAATCACTGGCAGACGGCGCCGCGGGTGTAGCAGGCGCCCGCAATGCGGGGGCGGGCAGCGGCGCCGTCTCTGGCAGGAACACGTAATGGGCCACCTGCACGCCGTCCTGCCGCCGGTAGCTGATAAAGCTTGGGTTCACAATCGCGCCGAACTTGCGCGCCACCTCGGGGTCAGCGACCACATCGCGTGACTGTGTCACGCGCCAGGCCGTCACTGCTGTGCGTATATCGCCAGCGCTATAGAACACCTGAATGGGTGTTCCCAGGCGTTGCGCCATCTCGAACGCCATACGGAAGGTCGCTTGCGCGTCAGGGTCACGCGCCGCTCGGAGCTCAATCTGCCATCGCTCAGGCTGGACATGAGGATGTTCGGTCAGGAAATAGATCAGCGTCTTGCGTCCGCGCGCCCAGTGCAGCGCCGACTCGACGATCTCGCGGTTGTGTTTTGTTCCAGCTGTGATGATCGCCAGCACCGTATCGGGCGCATAGGTGGTGACCCACGATGGCATGATCGTGTTCCTGCCGCTGCGCTCTTCATGCCGGTAATGCCAGATGGCGATGGCCATGCCCGCAATCGTCAGCCCGCCGCCGAAGATCGTCGCGTCGCGCTTGACGATCAGGTTCGTCGTCCACGCGGTGACCACTAGCACCGTCGTCAGCAGGCCGAGGCCGAAATTGATCTGCGGCCAGGCGCGGACCCAGGCGCGCTGAATAGCCTGCCAGGCTGCCTCCGCCGCATTGGATGGCCCAAGCTCGATGTCTTCTACCTCTTCTTCGGGCGGCTCCAGCAGCTTCGCGGCGTATTCATCTTCATCATGGAACGCGATCTGCCTACCGCCGCGCCGCTCACGGAAGCGCAGCACATCGAGCGAGACACAGGTCAACGCGAAGGCGCCGAGCAAGCCAAACGCGTAGAGCTGACCCAGCAGGTCAATCTGCCCGTTGACGGCAATCAGGATCAGAATCGGAATGATCGTCGCCAGCGCGATCGAGACGATTGGGGTGTCACGTCGTGGATCACGCACCAGCACCGCTTTGGGGAAGAAGCTCATATGCGAGAGCGCCATAAAGACGTGATATGTGCCGATAATCGCCGTATTGCTGGCGAAGATCAGCAGCGCTGACGCCGTGATCGCTGTCGCGATCGCCAGAATCGGGCCGCCGAACGCGCCGCCCAATTGCGAGATGAACTGGTTGGGATCAATGGCTGAGGGAGGAATGGGGTGCGTCAGCAGCGCTGTGTTTTGGCCATTGAGCAGCGTCGTGGCGAAGATGGTAAGGAATGGGCTGGTCAAGCCGACCGTAATGATGACCAGCCCCAGCGCCAGCGAGACCGTCTTGCGACGGGGTATGCGCATGACCGGCGAGAGCTGCGAGATGGACTCCAGCCCAGAGAACGCCAGGAACGCCCCCGCAAAGCCAGTGAGCGCGGTAACAAACGTGAGTTTGCCGGTGAACATATCGCCCAGCAAGGAGAGAATCGTCGGCATCGGGACAGAGATCAGCACCACAACAAGGATGACGATATCACTGACGAACGCGGCAACGGCGATTACCGCGCTTACTACCGCGCTCTCGCGAATGCCCCACCAGTTGAGGATGCCGAGCAGCAGTAGGACGGCGATCGTTCCCGGAAGCACATAGGGACTGATCGCCGGAATGACAGACTGGAAGTATTGCAGGCCGGAGAGCGAGCTAATCGCCGCCGTCAGAAAGTAGTCCACCAGGATGAACATGCCGCCCAGCGCTCCGGCCCACGGATTCAGCGCACGCCCTGAGACGGTGACGACGCCGCCGCCCTCAGGAAAGCGCACGCTGACCTCTGCGTACTTCAGCGCGAGCAGCACGAATGCGCCCATCGTTAAGCTGACGAACAGCCCTGCGAGCGAGTGGAACTGGCCGTACAGGATTCCCGGCACATAGTAAACAGAAGTGCCGATATCGGCGAAGACGACGGCCCAGCACAGGAATGCGCCCAGCCGTTTCGACTGATCGTGCGTATGTGTTTGCCCGTTATGTGAATGCGCTCCGAGCGCGCCATGCTCGCTCGCCACAGCTCCCTGAGCCACGATTCCCGCGCCCTTCCCGATGTGTCATCCGCGATGCCGCCAGCCAACACGCTGGCCCACGCCGTATTATGCGTCGTAACTACGCATGAGGCAACGGCGCGCCCCACCAGCGCGCCACCGTCACGCCCGCAGCTCGCGCGGCGCGCCATACAGGGCGAGCGCAGCGGGCAGCGCTACTGAGCCGTCGGCGCGCTGGCCATTCTCTAGTAGCGCCGCCAGGGTGCGGCCGATCGGCAGCGCCGAGCCGTTGAGCGTATGCGGATGGCGCGCCGCGCCGCCGGGCCGTGGACGATAGCGTAGCGCGATCCGTCGCGCCTGGAACGTCCCGCAGTTCGACACAGACGCGACTTCCAGATATCCAGCTAGACTAGGCATCCATACCTCCAGATCGAAGCTGCGCTGCGCGCTAAAGGGCAGCTCGCCCGCGCACACCTCCACCAGCCGGTAGGGTAGCTCCAGCGCGCGCAATGGCGCCTCAGCCTCCGCGATCATGTCCTCCAGCGCGGCGTCCGCCTCATCCGGCGCGACGATCCGCACCAGCTCTACCTTGCCGAACTGTCGCTGGCGCAGCAAGCCGCGCGTCTTCGCCCCGGCGGATCCCGCCTCGCGCCGGTACGCCTGCGTATAGGCGGTTAGCTTGACGGGCATTCGCGCGCCTTCCAGCGTCTCGCCCGCATGGAGCGCGACGAGCTGCGCTTCCGCCGTTGGGCTGAGATACAGGCCGTCGCGCGGGACGGCGAAGAGTTCGTCTTCATGCGCTGGTAGGTGTCCCGTCCCCGCCAGCGTCTCCGCGCGCAAGAGATCGGGTGGCGCGACTTCCAGATAGCCCGCCGCGATGTGGGTCTCTAGCAGATAAGTTGCCAGCGCCCGCGCCAGTCGCGCGCCAACTCCAAGCAGCAGTGGGAAGCGCGGGCCCGACATGCGCGTTGCGCGCGGGAGGTCGAGCAGCCCAAGCCTGGCGCCGAGCGCGTCGTGAGGCGCTGGGGTGAAGGCGAATGTGGGCGGCGTTCCCCAGGACCGCACGATAGGGTTGGCGTCCGGCCCACTGCCATCGGGCGCGCGGGGATCGGGCGCGTTGGGCAGGGTCAGCGCCACCGCGCGCTGGCGGGCAGTCAGCTCATGAAGCTCCCGTCGCGCCTGGCGTGTCGCGTTCCCCTCCCTGGCTAGCGCATCGAAGCGCGCGGCCACCGCGCGGCGTTCCGCATCCAGCGTCAGCCAGGCGTCGAGCGCCGCCAGCGTCTCCGCGCCCGCCCCCCGCCGCGCCAGCGCCGCCCGGGCCTCCTGGGGGCTGCGCCGCAACCATCGCTCACTCAGCATCGCGGCGCGCGCCTCCCGCGACTCACGCTGGCGTCAGCGTGAGCATATCGCCTGTTTGCTTGGCCACCGCGCCCGGCGAGAACGCCATGGATTGGTATTGGTTCTGGTCCCACAGTGGCACGAGGTCCTGATAGTGCGCTGAGAATGGTTGTCCCGATTCGCCCGTGGTCGTCACCCAGAGCGAGTTATCGAAGTTCGACAGATCAATGATCTGACGCATGGAGGATACCGTATGCTGCGCGTAGCTGGGCGGGTTGGCGCTGAAATCGCCATCGCCACCTACGCTGACCGTCACACTGTCGCCTGGCCGCGTGACGGGCGCGATACCGAAGATCAGGTTCAGCGGCGACACCGTAGCCAGCGGATGCTCGAACGTCGCCGTATGCAGCGTTCCCCAGGTCCACTTCGAGGTGTCCGGGCCGTACTGCTTGGCGAGCTGCGCATAGGCGTCGTGCAGCGCCTTCGCGACCGCCACATCCCGCGCGTTGACCGCGTTCGCCGGGCCCCGCACGCCGAAGAACGGCGCCACGGGCTCGCCCAGCAGCGAGATCAGCACGCTGTAGACTCCGCTGGAGGAGTAGTTGCTCTGATAGATGCTGTAGACCTTCTGGCCCAGCACCGGCTCGATGGTCTCTCGCGCTAACGTCCCAGCCGTGACCTCGTAGACCGACGCCGCCACGCTGTCGCGCGTCATCGCGCCATCCCAGCCCTTCAGCAGCGCGGCCGCCTTCGCGGAGTCGCCGCCCGCCGCGTCGCCGGCCGCGATGAACCGCGGCGTCAGCAGCGTCGCTGGCACGCTGACAACATCCGCCTGGATGCGCTGGAAATCAGCGACCGTCAGATCAGTGGCATTCGCTAGCAGGTCGTCAATCCGCCGCGCGCGATAGCCCTGGTCCCAGGAATTCGTGACGTAGTACGGATAGCCGGGCGGCACGATCTGCTGGTTGGCGGTGGCGATGATATGGGTTGGCGGATTGTAGAGCGTAGGCATGTCCGCTTGCGCCACATAGCCGCTCCACTCGAACTGCCCGCTGGCGCCATCCACCGGCCCAAGCTCGTTCGCTGTTGGCCGGATGGGAAGCACGCCTGACATGCGGTAGCCGATGTTGCCCTGCGTGTCGGCATAGACGAAGTTCTGGCTGATCCAGATGTTGCTCACGGCTTTCAGGAATTGCTGCCAGTTTGTGGCGTAATCGAGCTGGAAGAAGCCCTGAAACGTGTAGCCGGCCTGCAGCGCCGTCCACTTCAGCGCCAATGGCGGCAGGCTCTTCACATCGCTGTAGACGCTGTTGATGATCGGGCCATGGACGGTGCTGGTGACGGTAAACGTCACTGGCTTGCCGCCGCGCACGTCAACCTTCTCCTGTCGTGTGACGAGCGGGCGCCACTGCCCCTTGTAGAGATACTGCCCCGGATGGCCCTTTGGATCCAGCGTCTCCTGATAGAGGTCGCTGTTATCGGCGCCAACGTTCGTGACGCCCCAGGCGATGTGGTCGTTATGCCCGATCACCACGCCAGGGTCGCCGGGGAACGAGAATCCGATCACGTTCAGACCAGCGCCTGTCAATGCGATCTCGTACCAGATCGCGGGCATCCTGATGCCCAGGTGCGGATCGTTCGCCAGCAGCGGCATATGCGTCGCTGTGCGCGAGCCATCTACCACCCAGTCGTTGCTGCCGATCGAGTCGCGCAGCGACCCAAGCAGGTCATGCACGACCTGCGCGCCCGCCATCAGCGTGTCAGGCGTGCGCGCATAGAGCGCCTGCTGCTCCGGTGTCACCGATGCGACCGCGCTTGTCGCGGCGCTGAGTCCGCTCGCTGTAGAGGCCGTTACCGGCGCGGCGGTGTTGACTCCCGTCATCAGCGTCGGGTTTGTCTCCGGGTACGCAGGGAAGAGCGCGCTTGCCACTCCCGGTCCCGCTTTGGCGATAACGAGCGCGCGCGTGTATTTGATGTACCACGTACTGTCGAGTGAGAATGACACGACGCGCCCGTACGCGAGGCTGTCCAGCGGCGTCCATGGACTTGGCCGAATGCCGAGAATCGTGAACTCCAGCGGCAGCGTGTTCTGGTGCGCGTTGATGAAGGCGTTAATGCCATCCGAATAGGCCTGAAGCTCCGTATGCACGGCTGGATCGAGATGATCGTATTCGAACTGGGCTGACTGATAGAAGCCGAGCGTGCGCAGGAATTCATCGGCAGAGATCAGGCTGTTTTTCTCACCCGCGCCGAACATGCTCGCTAGGCGCCCGCCCGCCACGCGGCGGTTGAACTCCATCTGGAAGAGCCGGTCTTGCGCGGTGACATAGCCTTGCGCGAAGAAGACATCGTGGGCTGTCTGCGCAGTGATGTGGGGCACGCCCATCGAGTCGCGCGCGACATACACGCGCTGTTGCAGGCCCGCCACGGCCAGGCTGCCGCTCGTCTGCGGCAATACCTGGCTGACATAGAGTGTGGCGGCGCTCACCAGCACGATCACCAAGCAGATGATCAGCGTCAGGCTAATCAGGGCGCCGCGCGCCAGCCGCCCCGACCGGCGTTGGGAGGCTCCTGGCGAGCCGCGGCCCGGCGTCGCGCCTACTGCGCTCTGCGAACTCATGTCATCTCCAGCTTTCAACGTCCGCGCTATTGTGGCCGCGTTATATAGGACAGTTGCGGCCTCGCTCGTAGCTAGCCCGGCGGATCAGGCAGCTTGCGTCTATGCTAGCAGCGCGCGGGCGCGCGGGCAAGGGTCTTTTCGCTGGATGTCGCCCTCTGGCGCCACCTCTCTGGATGATCATACGTAGTGACGATATGCGATATATCGAAGCTGTCTTCCCGGCGCCTGGCGCGCCAGTGGAGGCGGCGGTACACTAGATAGCGTAGGCGAGCGGGAGCGCCGAAAGCGACGCTCGCGCGAGCGCGGCGAAGGGTGAAACGCCGGAGGAGGGCAGCCCGCGATGCCAGAAACGCCACAATCGCCACAATCCAAGTCGCTGATCCATGAAGAAGAGGCTCGCACAGAGTTGCTGGCGACGCTCGCCGCCGCTCGCGAGCTTGGGCCAGATATGGATGGGACACTGGCGGGCCGCTACGTGGAGCGTATCAGCACGCTCTTCCCCGATCCCGCGCGCGACCAGGACCGCCTGCGCCGTGATGTTGAGGCGCTACTCACCAGCGCTCGTGGACATAGCGCGGATGCCGATGACGCGCGCGTCAGAGACTTCCTGAGGTCCACATTGGCCCCTCAGCCCGCGTCGCCTGCCATTATCCAGCGGCCAGCGCCGCCAGCGCCCACTAGCCAACTAGCTGACTATCTTCCTATGCTCATTGGCGCGGCGGTGATCATTGCGATCGTTGCGGCGTCGGGTGGCCAGGCGTACTGGCTGCTGTTCTGGCTGCTGCCGATGCTCTTCTGGTCCAGCCGGGGCCGCCGCCGCCGGATGCGCTACCGCCGCTACGGCTACTGGGATGGCGGCTATGGCCCGAGCATGCCGCCTCGCGGCTCGCGCCGTCAACTTCCACCGGATGACGACGAGATCATCTAGCGCCAGGCTCCGCCAGGCACACAAAACGACCCGCATTCGCGCAGAGGAATGCGGGTCGTCGCATGGGCGCCGAGGCGCCAGTCGCTACTGCGCGGCCTGCCCGCCACGCCGCATCATGTCCACCAGCGAGAGGAAGACGTAGGCGTTAGGCATCTTCGCCACGGGCGCCGAGGTCCAGCGCAGGCGCTTGCCGACTTTGCCAACAATGACCGCGCCGTTCTGGACCGTGACGTTGCTGATCTCATGCCAGGGCAGCGTCTCCGACCCATTCGAGATGCCCGTCGGGTTGAGACTCAGCTTGCCGAACGGCAGGGTAGCCCCAGTTCGCAGCGCCTCCAGCGCGCGCGGCGTCAGCGCGTGCGTGATCTGCCGCTGCATCGTCTCGCCCATCTTGCTGACCTTGCCGATGGTCTCGGTGAAGTGCAGCTTCTGGCCATTCGTCAGCGCTAGCCGGTAGTGATACGATGTCCAGACCGGAATGCCATAGGAGCGTATGCGCGTGATCGCCTGGGTGATCGAAGCGACATCACCCCAGGCGGCCGTCGTCGTTTTGCCCCGCTGCGTCGCGCTGAATCCGCCCTCGAAGAGCTGCACGCGAATTCCCCATGCCGCGACTACCATCCAGATCATATAACCGCCGAGGCCCAGCAGCAGCAATCCGAAGACGAGGACGATGATCGTGGCGGTCAGGTCGCCTCCCCCTCCCATTACGCCACCGAGAGCGGCGATTAGTCCCAGCGCCGCTATTAAGAGTCCGCCCAGCCCATAAAAGATACGGGCAAGCCCCCCTCGATACTCTCCGAGGGGAGCGCCGAATTGCGCAATGTCGCGCGCGGGTCCAGCCATCATCTGTCTGCTTCTCCTGAGCGCACATAATAATGCCAGCGCGCGAGCCAACGCCGCGCGCTGGGTAATTGTAGCATGAGCAGGGAGATAGAAGATGATTAGAAATACGGAGCTATGCTCGCGCTGTGATGCGTTGCCATGCCGCGCGGAAGGCCGCGCCATAGAGCTTCGGGTGTTGGGTCAGCAGGCCGCGCGCCATGCCCGCGAAAGCGCTGTCCATGCCGATGATGGGCGTTTCCAGCAACACCGCGCGCAGCGCCCGGTTTCCTTCCTCAGAGGCGAAGATGTTTATCAGCGTTCGCAGATCAGCGTTGGTCGTCATGCGGTCGAGCGCGAAGCGGATCCAGTCCTCGATCTGGAGGTACGGCCCCAGCCGCCCCGCCTGAGGCAGCGCCCGCAGATAGGCCTTTATCCCGCCCTGCACGCCGTTCAGCAACTCCTGCGCCACCGCCTGCGCGGCGAGTTTCCCGCTGATGAGCGCTGGGTAGATGCCGCCGCCCGTCGCCGCGCCGCACAGGCCCGCCGCATCGCCCAGCAGCAGCGCGCGCCCTTTCGCATCGTCGCGGTACACGCGCTTCAGCCGCCCGCCAACTGGGATATTGCCGCCCTTGCGCTCCCGTATCCGCATCTCGCTCAGGTCCGCCACGTCGCTGAATAGCTCCTGCGCCAGGCGCAGGGATTCGTTGGGCTTGAACTCGCGCTGGCGGCCCGCGACGCCGAACGCGACGATGTCATCGTGCGGCGCGAGCCATAGGCAGTAGCCAGGCGCCAGCTCGGTGTCCATCACCAGGTAGAACGCCTCGCGGTCGGGCAGCTCAACATCTTCCACCAGCCATTCCGCCCCGGCAAGCATGCGCTCGTTTCGGTCCAGATCCATAGCCTGGGCGACCCGCGACCGTGCGCCATCCGCGCCGACCAGCATCCGCGCACGCAGCTCTACCCGCTCTGGCGCGGCGCTGTCCTGCCCGCCGGCCAGATACGTCACACGCATCGCGCCATCCGCCTCGCGCGCCGCCTCATGGAACATCGCCCCGCAGCGCACCTCGGCGCCATGCTCCTCCGCATGCTCGGCCATCCACTGGAGCAGTCCGGTCACGTCCGCCAAATAGAAGCGGTACGATGCGCTGCTGATTTCGGCCACCGTCTCGCCGCCCGTTGCGCGCACGCGCAGCCGGCGCACCGCGTTCATCAGGTAGCGCTGGGGAACCTCCATCACATCGAAGACATCGCTGAAGAGAATGCCTGTCGTCCGCACGACGCCCCCCACGACTGGGTCGCGCTCCAGCACGAGTGTCCGTAGCCCACGCGCCGCCGCCACGCTGGCGAAGCTCAGCCCCGCGAAGCTCGCCCCTGCCACGATCACATCATACTGGGCGCGCTCCGCGCCCACGACGCGCGTCTGCTCTCCAGCGCCCCTAGCCACGGACATTCCTTCACTCCTTTGCCTGAACTCATCTGTAATGGCGGACACCTGCCGCGCTCTCTTCAAGTATGCGCTACAACCCGCACGCGCGGCCACCGTCCAGACGACGAAGCGCCCTCACCCGTTCCTGAGTGAGGGCGCTCCGGATAGCGTCGTGATAGCCTCGTCGCGTGGACTGGCTTATGCCCGCGTACCCGCCATCTCGCGCTTGCCTTGACCTTTGGCGACCGGCGCGGGACGGCCACGGCGAGCGAACCAGCTGCGAATCCAGTCGCCCCAGTTGCGGTACTCCTTCTTCTCCCACACGACCAGGAACATGCTGGCGTTGAAGATCGAGGAATACGTGCCTGAGGCGATGCCGATCAGCAGCGCGAGGGTGAACTCGCGGATGGTGTCGCCGCCGAAGAGTGTCAGCGCGGCGAGCGTGAAGATCACCGTCAGCGAGGTGTTAAGCGAGCGCGACATCGTCTGGATCAGGCTCGCGTCCACGATCTGCTCGAACGTCTCCGAGGTACGCCGTGAGAGGTTCTCACGGATGCGGTCGAAGACCACGATTGTATCGTGCACCGAGAAGCCGATGACCGTCAGAACCGCCGTCAGGAAGACGGTGTCCACTTTGAAGCCGAGCAGCTTGCCGAAGATCGCCCACAGTCCCAGCACCACCAGCACATCGTGCAGCAGCGCGATGATCGCGCTGGCGCCGAAACGGAACGCGCGACTCAGGCTGCCCACTCGGCGGAAGGCGAGGCCGATGTAGAGCAGGATGGCGAGCGAGGCGAGCGCCACTGCGCCGATCGCTTTCAGCGTCTGCTGCTGCGCCACCGAGGGGTTCGCCGAATTCTGCTCTACCTGATAGACCGGCCCGTGGTTGTTGGTCAGGGTCGCGACGATCTTCGCCTGTGTCGCGTCGGTGAGGAAGGTCTGCGTCTGCACTTCAAACGTCAGCGATTTCGAGCCGAGCGTCACGTTCTTGACGGCGATAGGGTAGGTGACGCCCGTGCTGGGCGTCGCGGTCGCGGATGGCGTGCCCGTCGCGCTCGGCGTGCCTGTAGCGGCTGCCGTAGCCGTAGCCGCCGCCGTAGCCGTAGCTCCAGGCGTCTCGGTCTTACCAGCGGTCGCGGCTGGCGTCGGCGTGGCGCTGGATGTCGCGCCAACAGGTGGCGGGTCGGTTGGCGGCAACTTTGTGAGCGCCGCCTGGACCTGCGCGACGGTTACGGGCTGGTCGAAGATCACCACCAGCATCCCAGTATCGCCGCCCGCCGTGGTCTGAGAGAAGTTCTGGCCGCTGATCGTCGAATTGGGCAGCTTGTACTTCGGGTCCGCCAGCAGCGCCATGACCGACGCCTCTTCGCTCTTGCCGAACGGGCGGTCGAAGGTGATGTAGGCGTACTGTGACGCGGGAGTTGAGCCCTTGGCGTCACTGAGCACGTAGACCTTGACGTCTTGCGCCCCGTTCGCCTCATAGATCTGCTGGACTTGCGCGTCCGTGACCGCCCCGGCGAAGCGCAGGTAGCGGATGTCTCCGCCGGTGAAGTCAATGCCAAGGTTCAGGCCCCAGAAGATCAGCGCCAGCAGGCCTGGTACGATGACAATGCCGGAGACCAGGAAGAACCAGTATTTGTAGCGCGTCAGATGGAACAGAAACACGACTTATTCCTCCGCCCCGGTCTGCTCGGTGGCCATGCGCGCCGCATTGGGCTTAGCGCCGTTTGAGCCTGCGCCAACGCCCGCCAGCGAATCTCCGCTTTCGTCGTCAGCCTCAGCGTCCAGGTCTTCCTCGCTCTCCTCAGCCTCCACCACAGCGGGCGCTCGGGATGGCGTAACCACCGCTGGCCGTTTCGAGGGCTGGCGCAGTCGCGGGTTGTAGCGCGGGACATTCAGCGCATCGGCGGGTAGCGAGTAGAGCGCCGGATGCGTCGCGATGCCGGAGAACATCAGCAGGTTCAGGAAGTTGCGTGTCACCACGACGGCGGTGAAGAGGCTGAGCACGACGCCGATGAACAGGTTGGTGGCGAAGCCGACGATGTTCGTCGCGCCGAACGTGTTGCCGAACCAGTACAGGATCGCCGCGGTGATCAGCGTCGAGGCGTTGGAGTCACGGATCGAGGGCCACGCGCGCTTGAAGCCGAGGTCAACGGCCGAGGCCATCGTGCGCCCCGCGCGTAACTCCTCTTTCATACGCTCGAATATCAGGATGTTGGCGTCCACCGCCATGCCGATCGTCAGGACGACGGCGGCGATGCCTTCGAGCGAAAGGGTCACGCCCAGCAGCTTGATGACCGATACCAGGAAGAGCGAGTAGAGCACCAGCGCGACATCAGCCAGCAGGCCCGGCAGGCGGTAGTAGATGATCATGAACAGGACGACGATGCCCAGGCCGACCAGCGCGGCGCGGATGCTGAACTCGATTGCCTGCTGGCCCAGCGTGGCCGCCACCTGGCGCACTTCGGTGACCGTCAGCGGCAGGGGCAGCGAGCCGTATTTGAGCTGCGTCGCCAGTTCCTGCGCCGCCTGGATGGTGCCCATCCCATTGATCTCGCCCTGGCCGTCAATCTCACTTTGGATCGACGCGGAGTTGATGACCTGCCCATCCACAACCGTCGTCAAGTACTGACCGACGTGGTCGCGGGTGTATGCCGCGAAGGCCGCCCGCGCGTCGCCTTTGAACTGGAACGTCACGATGGGCTGGTTCGTCTGGTCCAGTTGCGCGTTGATCGAGTTGGGGTCAAGCTGCGCGCCGGTGAAGAGGACCTTGTACTGCCCTGGCTCTACCGTCGTGCCGACGGCCAGGGGCGTGCCCTGCGTATCAATGATCTGCATCAGACCCGTCTTGCCAAGAACCGCCTTGGCCTGCTCTGGGTCTTTCTGATTGGGCAGCTGGATGAGGATGCGGTTGTTGTCCAGCGTCTGCACCAATGCGTCATTGACGCCCAGGCCACCTGTGACGCGGCTTTGCACGGTATTGACCGTGTTGGGCAGCAGCGCGTTGATGTCGCACTTCGGCTGGTCCGGCGGGCAGTGCGCCTGAAGCTGGATCTCGACGCCGCCTGTCAGGTCGAGGCCGAGATTGGCTTTCAGGGCATTGTTGTAACCGGTCTTGCCGCCGATGTGGATGCCGGCTGTGTTCGGGTTGGCCACATACGCCGCGCCCGCCCCCAACAGGAGGATGAAGACGAGGAAGAGAATGGAGCGGACCGTGTTGCCGCGCATGGAGACAAGCCCCCTCGCTAATGCTCCTGGGCGTCGGTGTCCCGTAACGCGACGCCAGCGAAAACCATCATGCAGACCATCGTGGCGCCATCTGGCCCAGGGCGCCCGCGCTCGCCAGCCGCCGCTTGCGCACCCCTCTCGCCGGACCCACCCGACGGGATAGGCTGGCGGGTATGGGCGTGGCGCTGGGCGCGGGTCAAAATCGCCGCTCGTGGCAGAGCGTATCTGGCCCAGTATATATGAGGCCTCCACGCCTGTCAACGCGTGCGTGACCCCGCGGCGCTGGGCCTCGCCTGGGCTGGCGGCTTACTTCACGTGCGGTGATCTGTCGGTATTCTACCAGCGTGTGGGGAAGTGACCGCTCGCTTGTATGCCGCCTGCCTTACTCCAGACGAGTGACCACACGCCAGTGGCACACTCGAACCCGTAAAGACCTGACGATGATGAGAGGAGCCTGCGGGCGTGTCAAGCCTGAGCAAACCTGAATTCGCGGCCCATGGAGAAGATATTCCCGCGCATGGCGCGCGATTCTCCGGCAAGCTCAGCCATTGGGATGAGTGGCAAGCCGGCTGTATAATGCCAATAGCGCAGCAGAGCGCTTTATGTGGTACATGACGACAGGAGACGACCAGGTGGGCGAAGCGAGCCGATACCAGCTCATCCTGTTTGACCTCGACGGCACGCTGACCGACCCGAAGCCTGGCATCACGCGAGCGGTGGCGCACGCTCTGGCGCACTATGGCATCGCCGTCGCCGATCTCGATGCGCTCATATCCTTCATTGGGCCACCGCTCCATCACTCGTTCGCGCGCTACTACGGTTTTGATGACAGACAGGCGCGGGAGGCGGTCACCTACTACCGCGAATACTTCGCCGAGATTGGTCTTTATGAGAACACCGTCTATTCCGGGATTCCAGAGTTGCTCGACCGCCTCCAGACAGCGGGGCGACGCCTGATCGTCGCCACCTCAAAGCCGACCGTGTATGCGCGGCGCATCCTGGAACATTTCCAACTTGCTGCGTACTTCACGCAGGTCGTGGGCAGCGAGCTCGATCTGAGCCGTACCGATAAGGCGCAGATCATCGGCGATGTTCTCAACGAATATTCAGATATGGCGCGGGAGGCGGTTGTCATGGTCGGCGACCGTGAGCATGACATCATCGGCGCCCGCGCGCACGACCTCGACGCCATCGGCGTCACCTATGGCTACGGTTCGCTTGCCGAGCTGCGAGCGGCGGGCGCTACGGCCATCGCGGAGAGCGTGGCCAAGCTAGGGGGCCTTCTCGTGTAGAGGCAGCGCCGTCGCGCGGTATCACTCGTCCGCCTCGTCATCATCATCAGTCGCGGCGGCTTTGAGGTGCAGGGCCTCGCGCGCGATCAGGCCGTTTGGGAGCTGGCGCAGGCGGTAGGCGGTGGCGTATTTCACGCCTTCGGCGAAGAGGTCCAGATTGGGGCTGGCGATGACCAGGCCCATGCCAAGCTGCTGCGCGAAGCGGATCACGAGGTCGGCGTTGCGCTGGTCCATGCGCGCGAAAGCCTCGTCGTGCATCAGCAGTCGCAGCGGCGCGTTGGAGACGGCGAACTGCATCGCCGCCGCCGTCAGCAGCAGCACGTAGACTGGCACGCGCTGCTCGCCGCCACTGCCGAAGCCGGATACCGCGCTGTCCCACGGGCGCACGCGCGCATCGAGGTCGTCGCTGTGCAGCAGCGAGATGTCCACCCAGCGACGGTAGTCGAGTTGCTCCACAATGGCCTCGACGGAGGGCTGTGTCTGGCCGCGCATCTGCTCATCCAGCCAGCCTGCGAAGACCTGCGTGAGCTGCGCTTGCACTCCGGCGGGCATCGCGTGGCCGTGCTCCAGCAGCGCCGTCGCCACCGTCACATGGTCGAAGGGAATGTCAGGGTGGCGCGTCAGCCGCACGGAGAGCTTCATCGAGAAGCGCGTGTTGCGGGCGAAGAAGCGCGCCGTCGCCAGCCGCTCGTTCAGCCCCTCGATGATGCTCTGCGCCCGCCGCAACTGTTCTACCAGGTGGCTGACGACCTCACCGAGGATGATGTCGCGGACGACACGCGTCACGCGCTCAGCCAGTGTCTTCTGGAGTTGCTCGATGCTGGTATCGAGGAAGCTGAGCAGCAGGCGGATATCGCTCGTGCCCTCCATGCGCGGCGCCACGTCCATCAGCCAGCCCTGTGGCGCGAGCGCCAACTCGGTCTTGGCGGGTGCGCGCAGGCCGAAGCGGTCATCTGACCCGACCAGCGCCTGATACTCCGCGACGGCCATCAGGAAGCCCTCCTGCTCGCGCTCGGCCAGGCTGAAGGCGCGCGGCAGGTCGTCTTCCAGCCGCGCGCGGCTGTCGCGCCCTTTGGTCATCTGGCGGGCGTAGCGTGCGGGATCATCCACCTGGTTGGCGGGCAGGTCGAGACTGTCCGCCACTGTGCTGAGCAGTGCGCCGAACGCGGCTGTCCGCTGCTCAAGCGCGGTGGAGGCGTGGCGAGCAGCGTTCTCCGCCACCGCGCATGTCTGCTGGGCGGCCTCCAATTGATGCAGCGCGATGCCCTTGTTTACGCCGGCCTTGCGCGCCTGCTCCTCCGCCGCCTTCAAATGTCGCTGGAGTTGTGTAATGCGCGCCTCGAAGTCTTCCAGGCCAGCCGCGCGCAGCGCGTTGCGCGCTTCGTTCAGCAGCCGCTGCGCTTCCTGCGTCTTGCGCTCACACTGGTCGAGGTACGCGCGGGCCATGCCGTAGGCCTCGCTCTCGGCGCTGTGCGTCTCCTCAGCCGAGCGCAGCCGCGCGCCCAGTTGCGCAAGCCGTCCGCGTGTCTCCGCCGCGCGCGTCACGGTATCCGCCACGGCCTGGCTGAGCGCCTGGCGAGCCCGCTCTAGCGCCGTTGGGTCGCCAGCCAGCGCGGGATAGTCGCGTGTGACCTCCGCCCAGCGCTCGTGCGCGTCCTGTGCGTCGCGGGCGGCGTCCTCGGCCTCGCGCGACGCCGCCGCCAGCCGCAGCGACGCCGCCTCCTCACTCTCGCGCAGGCTCCGCAGCTCGCCGCGCCGCTGCTCGATCTCTTCGAGCATGTGCGTGACTTCGGTGAGCGTCGCGGCGCGCGCCTCGGCGGCGCGCGCGTTGCGGCGCTCCTGCTCTAGCGCTTCGCGCCCCTGCCGCAGCTCCTCGCGCAGCGCCGCCTGCTCGCGTTGCAGCTCATCGCGACGCGCGGCAGCCGCCGCCTGGCGGCGCACGACGCCGATGAGCGATTGCGAGCGTGTGCGCGGGCGGACGACGCCAGTCACATCCCCCAGGCGGTAGCGCCCGTCAGGGCAGAGGTAGTCGCCGGAGCGGGCTGGCTCCTGCGCGAGCGTGACCAAGCCGAAGGCCGTATCCAGGTGGCGGCGCAGCTCGGGCGATGTGGTAGTCAGCGCTGCCGCCAGCGAGCCGCGCTGCGCCTTGCCGTTTCCGCTGGGCGCCAACGCGTGCCAGTCC
>DASTKI010000071.1:0-12247 GCA_035716045.1 Ktedonobacterales bacterium | reverse complement strand
CGTGGTGACCTTTTTCGCGGGGGATCGGCGGAGAGCGGTCGCTGCTTTCGAGGAGGCGGCCGCATACTATCGCAAGTTAGGCGACCGGCGGGGTCTGGTCTCCGTCCTGGCGACGCTCGGGCATTTGCGCTGCTCCTCCCGCGTGTTCGACACGCTGCCTGGTGCGCCGCAACGCGCTGGCCAGGGGGTGGGCGAGTGTGAGGAGGCGCTCGCCATCGCCCGGGAGATTGGCTGGCGCTCCGGCGAAGCCTATGCCCTGTGCGAGCTGGCTACCTGCCTTATCGCCGCGGGGGAATATGGGCGTGCGCAAGCCGCTGCCCACGAGGGTCTGGCGATCGCGGAAGGGATCGAGCACCGAGGGTGGCTTACGCTTACTCACTCCAGCCTCGGCAAGATGTATCTGGACCTCCTCGCCCCGCGCGCCGCCCGCTGGCACTGCGAGCGGGCCTATGCGTACGCCCAGGAGGCGGGCGCCAGTCACCTGATTGAAACGTCAGCGGCTTTCCTCGCGGAGGTGAGCCTGCTAGGACAGGATCCGGAGCGCGCTGAGGCGGTCTTGCGGGACCTGATGCCGGGAGAGTCGCCCGTCGAGACACTCAAGCAGTCACAGCTGCTGACCGCTTATGGCGAACTCCGCCTGGCGCGCGGCGATCCAGACCAGGCGCTGTGGGCAGCGGACCGCGTGATCGAATGGGCTGAGCGGATAGAGGGATCAGCCGTCATCCCGCGCCTGGGAAAGCTTCGGGGAGCGGCGCTCGCGGCGCTGGGGCGAACAGCCGAAGCCGAAGCGGTCCTGAAGGACGCGTGCGAGGCTGCGCGCGCACAGGAGTCCCGCCCGCTGCTCTGGCAGCTTCACGTCTCGCTAGGCGCGCTGCTTCAGGCGCAGGGACGCCGCGAAGAAGCGGAGCAAGCGTACGTCGCGGCCAGAGTGGTCATTGACGAGATGGCGGGAGCCATACCCGACGATACGCTGCGTGAGCAGTTCCGCGGCGGCGCGCTCGCGCGCATGCCAGCGCCCCGCCAGCCCTCGCCTCGCTCCGCCGACAGGAATCGCTACGGCGGGCTAACGGCGCGCGAGTGTGAGGTGGCGGCGCTCATCGCCCGCGGCCTCTCAAATCGCGAGATCGCCGATGCGCTGGTCATCAGCGAGCGGACAGTCGAAGCCCATACGGGCCATATCCGCGATAAGCTCGGCCTCACTTCTCGCGCTCAGACCGCCGCCTGGGCTGTCGAGCACGGTCTGACGCAGGACACGACACGGTAAGCGCCCAGGCGCCGCCTGCTCCAACGCGCTATCCGATCCCTCCCCGAGATACGCGCGCAAGGATGTCGCCGCGCATGCGCTCCGCGGCGCCTGGGCGCCAATATACGTGCTGATTCCTTGCCAAGATTCGTGCTGGCCCTGATGGCGACATCCCTTTTCTCTGGCACACTGGACCGTGAGATACGCGCGAGTCCAGCGAGCTGAGAAAGGAGGACAGGGGGTGATCGCGACACAATCAGAGCCCAATCACGCGAAAACGGTCGCGTTCGCTGAGAAGGCGCTTGAAGACCGCAGCGCATGCATGGTGTCTGTGCTGGCGGCTCTGGGCGATCGGTTGGGGCTGTTCAAGGACCTGGCTACCAATGGTCCGGCCACGAGCCTGGAGCTGGCGGAACGGACCGGCGTGAACGAGCGCTACGCCCGCGAGTGGTTGAGCGGGATGGTGGCCGCCAGCTATATCGAGCATGATCCGGGCAGCGGCCGCTTTACGCTGCCACCCGAGCACGCGCCGACACTGGCGCAGGAGAGCGGCCCCTTCTTCATGGGTGGCTTCTACCAGATGATGCTCGCAACTCTCGCGCAGATCGATCGGGTAGCGGATGCGTTCCGGTGGGGTGGCGGCGTGCCCCTGTCGGCATATGACGACAGCCTGTGGGAGGGTCAGGAGCGCCAGAGCGCTGGATGGACGCAGAACCTGCTCATCCAGAGCTGGCTTCAGGCGCTGCCGGAGGTCCAGGCGAAGCTGGAGCGAGGAGCGGCGGTCGCTGATGTCGGCTGCGGGCGGGGGCTGGCGCTCATCAAGCAGGCGCAGGCGTATCCCAACTCGTACTTCGTCGGCTATGACCTCTTCGAGCCCGCGATCGCTCGCGCGAGCGAGAGCGCTCAGGCCGCCGGGGTAACCGACCGCGTGCGCTTCCAGCAGCTCGACGCCACGAACGGCTTGCCGGCCCAATATGAGGTCATCACCACCTTCGACGTTGTTCACGATGCGACCGACCCGCGCCGCCTCCTGCAGACGATCCGGAGAGCCCTGAAACCAGGCGGCGTCTACCTCTGCGTTGAGAGGAGCTGCTCGGACAAGCTCGAGGAGAACAGCGGTCCGCTCGGCGCTCTCTCCTATGGCGTCAGCATCTTCTACTGCATGACGACATCACTGGCCGCTGGCGGGGCAGGACTGGGGACGCTGGGCCTGCCCGAATCCAGGCTGCGGGAGCTGTGTATCGAGGCTGGATTCCGCAACGTGGAGCGGCTTCCGCTTGAGAACCCGCTCCACGCGCTGTATGCGATCAAGCCCTAGGTCGCCCTGGGCCAACAAGCAAAGGAGCCGTTTCTGATGGCAAACAGAATGAACTATGGCGCAACCGCTCCCGGACTCATGCAGGCGATGTCTGGACTTGAGAAATACCTGTCTGGATGCGGCCTTGAGCCAGGCTTGCTCGATCTGGTGAAGTTGCGCGCCTCGCAAATCAACGGGTGCGCCTACTGTGTGGATATCCATAGCCTGGATCTACGCGCCGCCGGAGAGACAGAGCAACGCCTCTACGCGCTACCCGTCTGGCAGGAGACGCAGTTCTTCACCGAGCGCGAGCGCGCCGCCCTCCTCTGGACGGAGAAGGTCACCCTGATCTCCCTCGATCATGCTCCCGACGAGGTCTACGAGTACGTGCGCCCGCACTTTACTGATGTGGAGCTAGCCAATCTCACCCTGGCTATCGCGACGATCAACGCGTGGAATCGCCTGGCTATCAGCTTCCGCAAAGAGCCAGGCCACTACAAGCCCGCGAAGCGCGACTAGAGCGTAGCCGTAACAGCCGGCGCATACCCCTTCAACCCGCATGGCAAAGGAGACGGCGATGACGATGCAAAGTGCGATGGTCAACGGAATACGCCTGGAGTACGAGGCGCGCGGGGCCGGAGAGCCACTCGCCCTCATCCACTGCAATCTGATCGCGGATGCGTTCGCGCCCTTGATGGACCAACCTGCGCTCAGCGGATATCGGCTGATCCGCTACCACCGCCGTGGGTACGTGGGCAGCTCGCGCGCCGAGGGCCCAGTCAGCATCGCTGACCAGGCCGCTGACCTGTCTGGGCTGCTGGGCCACCTCGGCGTGAGGCGCGCCCATATTGCGGGCCACTCATACGGTGGCTTGATCGCGCTGCAGCTCGCGGCTGACTATCCAGATATGGTTGGCGCGCTCATGCTCATGGAGCCACCACTGCTCGGGGGCCAGGACTACATAGGCGGCCCAGCCAGCCAGGCGATAAGCCGGCGCATGCCTCTGCTCTTCCAGCGCTATCGCGAGGGGGACCGGGAAGGCGCCGCCGACGGCTTCCTCTCGCCAGTGTTCGGGCCGGGCTATCGCGAGCTGCTGGAGCAAGTCCTCCCTGGTAGCTGGACGCAGGCTACACGGGATGTGGATATGCTCTTCACCGTCGAGTCACCCGCTCTGCGGGAGTGGCGATTCGGCGCGGCGGAGGCGCAGCGGATAACCGCACCGATGCTGTCGCTGGGTGGCGGCGAGAGTGATCCGGCATTCTTCGAAGTCGAGCAGCTGCTACGCGAGTGGTTCCCCCAGCTGGAGACCGTACGTGTACCGGGAGTCAATCACCTGCTGCAACTGCGATGGCCGCGACTGGTGGCCGAGGCGCTGGCGGAGTTCCTGGCGCGACATCCGCTGAGCTGAGACGCTCCCTGGCAGCCTCGGTCGAGAATTCCCCAGTTCCACAGGTGGCGCGAGGAGAGGAGCGAGCGATGGCCACTGTGGTATATGCCTTTATTTTCAGTCGCGGCGCCGCCGGGCTCACGGCGCCTACCGCCTCATAGCCCACGCATCATCATGATGCGCCGGAAGCAGCGGGGATACGCGCATCCTTGCTTGTCTCTTCAGTAGCGTTGGGCGCTGTGGAGGACACGTCTGCTCTTGCCCTCCCCGCCGCCCGTGAGAAACAGGAGGAACACCAATGGCGATTGCAGTGATTAGCGACTTCCCAGGCGGTACCGCTGAGCAGGACGAGGCGCGGCAGCGGCGGATGAACGTTGGAGAGGGGCAATTGACCGCCGCGAATGCGCCGAGAGGGGGCCTGGCGCGGCTGGCGGGGCCGATTGAGGGTGGCTGGCGGGTCATCAGCGTGTTTGAATCCCAGGAGGACTGGGAGACCTTCCGCCGTGAACAGCTGGACCCGATGTTCCAGCAGATGGGGATTCCGATGCCGACGGTACAGTTCTGGCCGTTGCATAGCTTCAGGATCGTGCCCCAGCAACACTAACGCTGCCCCTGGCTTGGCGAAGCGGAACTCATGGCGCATGGGTCGGCGGCACGGTGGTGGGCGCGCTGATCGGTGAGGCCGTCCCCACGCAGGTCGCCGCCGCGCTGACCTACGCCCTGCCGGCGCTGTTTCTCGCCCTGCTGCTCAATCAGCGGCCCACGCGCCCGCAGCTGGCGGCGGCGCTGCTGGGCGCGCTGGTCGCCGTCGCCGTGCGCCAGCTCACCACCTCGGGAGTTGACATCGTGGCTGGCGCGCTGGCTGGGGCCACGCTCGGCGCTTACCTCGCCGCGCGGGCCGAGCGCCAGGCCGCCGCGCCATGACTGGCCATGCAAGAGAGGAGTATCCCTTCTTCCTTCTCTTGCTCCAGCGCGCTCATGGCCACATGACCACGCTCAAGGCGCGGTCTGCGCCGCCCCGCTCACCCGCATATGCAGCAATGGGAAGGGCAGACCCATGCCGTCCACCGGGGACCGCGCGCCGACCTCGAATCCCATGCGGCGGTAGAAGCCCACGGCCTGGTCGTTCTGCTCGTTCACGTCCACCTCGGTGGCCCCCAGTGTCTCGATGGCATACGTCATCAGGCGGCGTCCAATCCCCTGGCCGCGCCACGCTGGATGGATGAATAACGCCTCGACCTTCGCGCCATCCACGCCGATGAAGCCGGCGATTTGCCCTGCGCCATCACGCACGCCCACCAGTACCGGCAGTTGCGTGAGGCCGTCCCCGACGAAAGGCTTGAGATACTGGATATCGGCCTCCGTCAAGAAGTGGTGCGTCGCGCGCACGGACGCTTCCCACACCTCGACGACACGAGGCAGGTCCTCGGCCCGGACAGCGGTGATCTCCTCTTGCGCCCGCATATGGATCGTATCCCTTTCGTTTCATTCATTCATGTCGTGCGCGATGGAGTATTCCTGTTCGGCCATCCCAGGCGCCCGCGTATCGCGTGGTTCTTCGATCCCTGCCAGCAGCGCTGACGCGATCATCTCGCCTGGACGGAGGATGGCGCGACCCACGACGGAATGACCGCCGCGGGCCACGCCACTAACGCCTGCTTGACCCGAATCACGCCTCGCTAGAGCATACGCGCCGCTACTTCGCCGCCTCAGCGCCCTTCAGGCGGTCGGCGAACTTCTTGCGGAACTTGACAACCTTGGGGGCGATCACCACGGTACAGTAGGGCGCGTCGGGGTTCTCCTCGAAGTAGCGCTGGTGGTAGTCCTCCGCCGGATAGAAGACCGTGAACGGCTCGACCTTGGTTACGATGGGATTGGGCCACAGCTTCTGCGCCGTCAGGTCGCGCATCACCACTTCAGCGGCCGCCTTTTGCTCCGGGCTGTGGTAGAGAATGATCGAGCGGTACTGCTCGCCCACGTCCGCGCCCTGGCGGTTGAGCGTCGTCGGGTCGTGCGAGGCGAAGAAGATCTCCAGCAGGTCATGATAGGAAAGCTCGCGCGGGTCGAACACCACCTGCGCCACCTCCGCGTGCCCCGTGCGCCCTTCGCAGACCTGGCGGTAGGTCGGGTTCGCCACATGCCCGCCCGCATAGCCCGGCGTGACCGACTTCACGCCACGCAGGCTGATGAACAGCGGCTCCAGGCACCAGAAGCAGCCGCCACCCAGCGTCGCCGTCTCCTCGGTCGCGCTCGCGCCAGTCATTCCGTCATCGCTCACGGTCACATACCTCATCTCGTCTGGCGGCCCTACGCTCCACCGCCGCCGCTATCGTCGCATCCATGCCGCTTCCCACAAAACGCTACCCCAATACTGTACCGCCAGAGCCGTATGGAGGCGCCAGCCCGCATCGCCAGCCCATATCCGTATCGCTGGCCCATGCGGCAAAAGCGTGTTCCAGAGCGTGATCACCTGAGATGTGATGGGAGATGGGCCGCGGCGGCGAGCGCCGCATCCACCTCATCGCCCGCCGAGAAGACCCCTTCGAACAGCCGTACGGCGTCCGCCTGCGCCTCCTCGCCCACATCCTCCGCGCCAAACACCCACCTGGCGCACTCGATCAGGTCCTGAACGACGCGCTCCCAGAGATAGTAGGTGAGCGCGGCCCAATCCACCGCCACCTCGCCATACCCCTGAAAGAATGCGGACGCCTGCGCTGGCGCCGTCCCATCCGCGGGCGCCTGCCCGACGAAGAGGAAATCCCGCTCCTTGGGCGCCAGCATGACATCATCCCAGTCTATAAGGAACACCTCGCCCGCCTGGTTGCGGATGATGTTGCCCCGATGCAGGTCGGCGTGGCAGATGACGAACGGCCCCGATTGCCGCTGGAGCGCGCCCGCCAGCGTCTCCATCGAGGCCAGCGCCGCGTGAATCGTGGGGCGACGCGCCATCCAGGCGGAGCGCAAGGCCCGCTCGTGCTGGCTCCCACCCTCGGCGCTCGCCTCGCGCGCCTCGAACGCGCGCGCCCAGCGAATGTACTCCGCCGGGTCGAAGGTCTCGCGCCGCGGCAGGCGCAGGCCCTCCGCTGGCGGCGTGGCCTGGTGGATCTGTTTGACGGCCACCCCTACCGCCTGCCACTGCGCATCCGTCATGGCGGGACGCCAGCCGCTCTCGCCCACGATGAACGGGTAGACGGCCAGCGTCCATTCGTCCACATCGGCCCAGAGGGCGCGGCTCTTCGTGGCCAGCGGCGCCGCCACGGACGCGATTCCCTGATCGTAGAGGTAGCGAGGGATGAGCAGGCTCGGCTCGTAGAGCGGGCCGCGCCGCGCTTTGAGCAGGTAGGCCGCGCCGTTGTCGCCTACGGCGCGATATATGCCCGAACGAACGTCGAGTCCGAGGGGGAGGAAGTCGAGCGCGATGGCTGAGAAACCATACTGGTCGTGGAGGCAGGCCCGCAGGCGCTCCTCTGGAATGTCAGGCTTGTCGCGCACAGGCGCTCCGCTCCTCCGTCACGCTCACGCGCATGCGGGGCATACGCCAGCCGCGGCGTGGTCATTGTCCCGCAACACGCTACCCGCTCAGCCGTCCCGACGCAACAGGACGATGGGGATCTCGCGCGGTATTCGGGCTTGATAGTAGCCATATATCGGCAGGCGCGCCACGACTTCAGGCCACAGGCGGGCGCGCTCATCAGCCGTGGCGATGGCCGCCGCGACGGGGAATACCTCGCGCCGGAGCTGGACACGCGCGGAGGGCCGCGCGACCAGATTGAGGTACCAGTCCGGCGGCGCGCCGCTGCCCCAGTTGGACGCCACCAGCGCCAGCGCGCCCTCCAGCGCGAAGTAGGTCAGCGGCTGCGTTCGTGGCTGGCCACTCTTGCGGCCAGTGGTGGTGAGCAGCAGCGCACGCTGCGTTCCTAGCCAGTATCCGATGACGCCGCCGGTCGCGCGATAGAGCGCGATGTGCGCCGCGCTGAATGGCTTCGCCCAGGCTGGGCGGCGGCGCGCTGGCGCCAGGCGCGATGCGGTCATCCGCGGCGGCTCCTCCCCCGGCGGCTAGCGGTCGGTCCGGCGATCATCGGGGCGCGAGGACTGGGGCGCGCCGCCGTCTCCTGGCGGGCCGAAGCGCGGCAGGACCGGCGGCTGCCAGTCAGCCTGACGCCATGGCGCTGGCTGCTCCTCCCACGCCTCGTCCACTCCAGCCTCGGCCTCGCCAGTCTCATCCCCCATATCGAAGCCGTCCAAATCGTCCAATGCCCCGCTCATCGGCGTCCGCGCCGGCTCGCTCCAACTGGCGGCCACGGGCGTCGCCTCAGGCGCGCGCCGCTCGGGCGTCCGCGGCTCCTCAGGCATATCGGGCATATCGGGCATATCGGGATTGTAGGGCTCAAATGGCGATGGCTGCCGTGGCTGCTGGGCGGCGCGCGGAGTGATTGGCGGGGGCGCGAATGGCCCCGCTGTGGCCGGCGTCGCCTGCGGCGTGAATGGCGGGGGCGTCGCCCGTGGCGGGCGTGGACGCTGGTTGGAGCGCGGCGCGAAGGGGCGCGGCGCGAACTGGCGTGAGCGCGGCGCGGCGGCAGGTGGCGGCGGCGTGGGTGTGGCGATGGTGTGCGCGTCCGCGACAGGGTCCGCCGCGCGCGGCGTCTCGGACGCGGGGGATCCGCCGCCCATGCTGAGGAGCGCGCTCGTCTCGCGCAGCCAGGCCTCTTCGTTCCCACCGGAGCCATCGGCGGCGGCTGGCGGCTGATCGAGGCCATCCGGCTCGCGGAAGCTGGCTCTCAGCGGCGCGCCACGGAACAGTGGCTCAGGCATCGGCGTCCGGGACGGGCTGGACGTGGCGCGCGCTGGGCCGCCGGTGGGCTCGCCACGCCGCGTCCCGCCCCACGGGTCCAGCGGCCCCGACGCGCTGGAGAGATCGGGCGCGCGCTCATCAACCACGACGGTGGCCGCGGCCGCCGCTGGGGCCGTCTCAGGCGCGCCGCTCGGCCGGATGGCGTCCGTCTGCGCGGCCTGCTCCACCGGATGCGAGGAGCCGCTACGCCGCAGGCCGGTATAGAACTCGATCCAGGCCAGCAACTCTTCAGGCTGCGACAGGCGGTGCAGCCGGATGCGCGCCTGTCGCCCACCGCCGCGCAGCGTCAGGTATTCTGGCACGCGCGGCGCCCAGGCGAAGCCGCGAACGCCCGCGTCCCCGCGCGCCGCCAGCCGCAGCGCCAGCCGCCCTACCGCGACTGCCGCCAGGATCGCCCCACTCGCGGGATGGCGCGTCCGCTCGACCTTCGAGACATCGCGCCACGCCAGCTGAGTCCGCTCCAGCATGCCGCGCGCCTGGATCATGCGCCCGTCAATCGCGTAGGAGCGCCGCCGCAGGTACACCCCCGCGATCATCGCGAGGCAGACCAGCGCCAGCGCCAGCAGCGCGGGGCCTGCCGGGTACGTGGCGGGCAGCAGCAGCGCCAGGTAGAATCCCGGCAGCGCGATCAGCAGCGCGGCGACCGCCCACCAGCGCGCCTCATCGGTGGCCATCTCGCGCGCGGTGAACGGCCCACTGCCGGTCGCGCCCCACGTGCCGCCGTGGTCGCGCCACATGCGGTAGCGTTGGTAGACCTCGCGGCGGAAACGCTCGTAGTCCAGCAGGGCGTCCTCGCGCACCTGGATGCGGCGGCCATCGCGCGCCAGCGCTACCACCCAGCGGTAGCGCCTGCCTCCGGCTGTCTGCGGCCGCTCCATCAGCCGGGTGATCTCGCTCCATCGCAGCTCGATACGCCACGGCCCGCGCACGATCGCCAGCCCCTGCGGCCCGACGCGCATGGAGAGCGAGAGCTTGAAGGTATAGACCAGCGCGAACCAAAAGCCCGCCAGCAGCAGCAGGCCGAAGAAGATCGCGCGGCCGACCGGGTCGCCGAAACCTAGCTGCGACCAGACGCGCCCGCCAATGCCCACCAGCGCGACGACCAGCACAGCGAGCAGCAGCCAGTCGCCAGCGCGCGGGGTATGAAACGCCGACTCACGATCGGGGAGCGGCTGGTCTTCCAGCCGGATGGTCCTGGGCGCGCCCTCACGCGGGCCATGGGAGTATGTCACGCTCGCTCCCTGTCATTTGCTCAGCCGCGGCGCGCATGGCAGGCCTGGCCCGCGGTGCGCGGCTCATCTCAGCGGGCGTCGCGCCGGTCGGCGCAGTGTCATAACAAGCGCGCGGGCGCGACGCCTGCGACCAGTATACTCGATGGCCCCATGCTCGTCCCCATCATGGGCCATTTTGCGCGCGAGCGGGCGTCCCAGCAAGAACAACGGACAAGCCACTCACTGCAGTAACAGTTGCGCCATGCGCTCGGCGGGTGCGACGGCGGTCGCGTCGCCAGGGCGGCGCGCCCACCAGCCCGCACGCCAAGAGATTCCCCCTCTCCCAATGGGAGAGGGGGTCAGGGGGTGAGGTCGAGAGCCCATCTATGGACGCCGGCCGAGCGCGCAGATCCAGGCGTGATCGTTCGGCGAGACGGGCTTGCCTCTGACCAAGAGCTCGACCAGCTCCAGTCCAGCGCCGGTGAGAAGCGCCGCCGCCTCATCCTCACTGTAGTACGCGAAGAAGCGGGTCAGATTGTCAGGGTTCTCGCCGGGGTAGGGCTCGTAGCGCTCCGGCTCTTCGTCCGGCTTGCGCAGTTTGAGGAAGACAGCCACCGGCGCGCCCGCGCGCGCCACCCGCGCCAGCTCGGCCATCGCCCGCGGCGCCGTCCGGTGCGGCAGGTGTAGCAGCGAGGCCGAACACCACACCCCGCGCGCACAGGCGTCGGGCAAGTCCAGCCGCCGCAGGTCCATCAGCGCGTAGCGGATGGCGCCTTTGGGCAGGCGGCGCGGTGTCCGCTCGCCCGCCGCGTCCAGCATGCCCTGCGAGATGTCCACCGCCAGCACGGGCAGGCCCAGCGCCGCCATCGCCCGCGCGTCGCGGCCCGGCCCGCAGCCCGCGTCCAGCACGGGGACGAACGCCAGATATTCCTCCAGCGTGATGTCGTCGCCGGGGCGGCCTAGTGTGGAGAGATCGGCGATGGGCCGCTCCTCCAACGCCTCCTCCATCAGCCCAATGAAGCGTTCCATGCGCTCGACCCAGAACGGCCCCCGCTCCGCGTTGCGCTCGGCGTAGTCCTCCGCCTTCTGGTCATAGGTCGCCGTCGTGATCTCTGTCGCCTGGTGGAAGCGCGGGTCGGATGTGGACATGGGCGCTGGCTCCTCAACTAGTGGGTGGTGGCCCTCCCGGCCTTGAAAGGTCGGGCATTCATGCCCTCACCGTGCGCCGGCCATTCATGGCCGCGCCTCCCCTCGCGCTCACCGTGCGCCGGCCATTCATGGCCGCGAGTGTGACCGCCCCTAGCTCGCCAGCGCCGCGCGCTCGCGCTCGCGCGCCTCGGTCAGCGCCGCGATCATCGAGCCGAAGATCAGCTTGCCATCCTCGCCGCCCAGCAGCGCCTCGACACAGCGCTCGGGATGCGGCATCATCGCGGCGACGGTGCGCGCGGGGTTGATGATGCCGGCGATGTTGCGCCGCGAGCCATTGGGGTTGGCGGCGTCGGTGATCGTCCCGTTCGGCTCGCAATAGCGGAAGAGGATGCCGTTGCTGGCCTCCAGCGCGTCGAGCGTCGCGTCATCGGCGTAGTAGTTGCCCTCGCCATGCGAGACCGGCACGCGGATCACCTGCTCGCGCGACATCAGCCGTGTGAAAGGCGTATCCGCATTCTCCACCCGCAGATTGGTCCACTGACAGCGGAACTCCAGGCTGGCGTTGCGCAGCATGGCGCCTGGCAGCAGGCCCGCCTCTAGCAAGGTCTGGAAGCCATTGCAGACGCCCAACGCCAGCCCGCCGCGCTCGGTGAACGACTTGATCGCGCCCATCACCGGCGCGAAGCGCGCGATGGCTCCCGCGCGCAGGTAGTCGCCGTAGGAGAATCCGCCCGGCAGGATGACCGCGTCGCAGCCCTGCAAGTCGGTGTCCTCGTGCCAGATCGCCACCGTCTCCTGCCCCATGACCGGGCCCAGGGCGCGCAGCGTATCTTTATCGCTCCAGGTGCCGGGGAACACGACCACCCCGAATTTCATCGCTCGTTCTCTCCCGCGTTTCTGATTGCTCGCGCCCTAGCCCGCGCAGGCGGGCTTTGTGGCCGCCAGGCCCTTAGCCGCGGCTTCAGCCGCCAAAACTAGCCTTCGACCCACGCCTCGCCGTCTTCGTAGTATTCTTTCTTCCAGATCGGCACGCTCGCCTTGAGGGTGTCTATCGCGTAGCGGCAGGCCTCGAAGGCCTCGGCGCGGTGTGGGCAGGCGGCTACGATCA
>DASTKI010000070.1:0-29135 GCA_035716045.1 Ktedonobacterales bacterium | reverse complement strand
GACGTACAGAGCAGGCGCCGCTCCCACCGAGGTGGACTCTGCCGCGTAGAGCGCGATGCGAAGGCGCTGTGCGAAACGCGGAGGAGCCGCTCCGCCGCGGAGACTAGAAATTGCGCCTTTCCTGACCTATTGAAGACCTCTAGAGCATGTGGTAGACTACACTTCATAAAGTAAAGCATTAGCCCAGAAAGGGGCTGAACATGGCTCAGACCTTCCCTCGCGTCACCTCCGCGCCCTCATCAACACCACTGCCCAACGAGACGACGCTCGGCCCAGCGCGCCTGATCGTGTCCGACCTCCAGCGCTCAGTCGCGTTCTATACCGAGACGCTCGGATTTACTCAGGCGGCAGGGACAGCGGCGAACGGCGAAGCGTCGCTGACGATTGGGAGCAATCCCGCGCCAATCCTGCGGCTCACGGAGCTCCAAGGAGCGCAGCGCAAGCCCGCGCACGCGACGGGACTGTATCATGTCGCCATCCTGACGCCGAGCAGGCTCGATCTGGCGCGCAGCCTGTATCACCTTGCGATGTCGCGCTACCCGCTCCAGGGCGCGTCGGATCATCTGGTTAGCGAAGCGCTGTATCTGGCCGACCCCGACGGCAACGGGCTGGAGATCTATCGCGACCGCCCACGCGCGGAGTGGCCCCGCGACGGCGACCAGCTCCTGATGGACAGCGTCGCGCTCGACCTCGATGCGCTGCTGGATGAGGCGGCGGCGGACCCACGACCATGGACCGGTATGGCGACAGACACGCGCGTTGGGCATGTGCATCTGCATGTGGCGCATCTCGCCCCGGCGGTCGCGTTCTATCGCGAGGTCATCGGCCTCGACCTGATGATCCAGCTTGGTGGCAGCGCGGCCTTCATGTCCGCGGGCGGCTACCATCATCACCTCGGCCTCAACACGTGGGCTGGGGTTGGCGCGCCGCCGCCGCCGGCTGACGCGGTCGGCATTCGCATCTGGGATATGCTGCTACCAGCGCGCGCTGACATAGACGCGGTCGCCACGCGCCTGGAGGCTGCCGGCGCCACGTACGAGCGTGAAGCGGATGGCGCCATCGTCACACGCGACCCATCCGGGAACGCCCTAAGACTGTGGCTGCTGGAGTAGTCAGGCATGGCGCACGGGGACAACTGCTGCGCCAGCGAGCGGCGCTGACTCCGCGCCAGAGGGGGTGATGCGCGGAGGCAGCGCTGGTGAATATTGCGCCATAGACCTCCCTGAACAGATCTACTATAGCAGACCGGATTTACTCCGATCTGCTCCTTCGTTCAGAGTGGTCCCATCACATGCTCAATACGCAAGGTCCAGCTTGGTGATGGCGAACGTATTCTGGCTCCCCCGGTTGACGAGCGTGGCGTACAGCGTATCTCCCGCGCCCGCTTTCGATGGAGTGATAAGCAGGCTATCAATCTCGCGCGGGACCGATGCGATGAAGCGCCAGCCAGTCTCCCCTGGCTTCCAGGCATAGAGAGCGCTGCCGCTGAAGTTATCAGCGGCCAAAGCATTGTCGCCGGTGGCACGAATCACATCTACCACGACAGAGCCGTCACCCAACGCGCCAAGCAGCCCCACGTTGAAATACACCACGTGGCCAGTGGGTATGCCGCGGTTTGGCGCAGCTTGCCAGGTTGCGCCGCCATCCAGGCTGACTTTGACATCGCTTGGGGCTTGGGCGATGATTGGGTAGTGGCCGCCCATTTTGTCTGTCGCTTGTCCGACAATGGCTGGCAAGGCCATGTAGAGCAGTCGCGCGCCTGTCTGAGCGTTCTGCGTTGGGACCATGCCCCACTCAGTGGACGTAGCGATCGAGCCAACCTTCGTCCACGTCACGCCACCATTGTAGCTTTTCCACAACATCAGTGGCGACTGCTTGATAATCTTGCATTGGGCTGTTGAGGTCACCGCATAGATTATCGCGTCTCTCAAGCTGACGCCAAAGTCACAGATGTCGGCACGTCCGCCCATGAGCAACCCCGCGTCCGCGAATCGCCAGCTTCGCCCGGCATCGCTACTTGTCACGAGCCGTGCGCATGAGATACCCACGGGGCCCGTGCACTGATAACCAGCGTAGAGCCGCTGCCCCTGCGCGCGAATAGGGCCGGATGAGACCGAGTGATTGATCCCGGAACTTATGCTGGCTGCCAGCATCCCGGCTGTTGCGCCGTTCACGACGGGCAGGTCAATCGGGCGCCAAGTACCGCCACCGTCAACGCTCACATATTGTAGCCAGCAAAATGAGCCGCTGTATGCGTTGCCGCTACCAGGCGTGAGCCGATTGGCTGGGCACTCCGCGGCGTCGGTGTCAATCACAGTCAGGTACACCGTCCGTGGGTCGATTGGGCTGACACCAACGCCCATAAAACCAATATGGTCAGCCTTTATTGGCAAGGGCAACGAGCGCCAGGTCGCGCCACCATCCATCGTCATGCGCATCGAGGCAGGCTGGTGTTGCTGCATGCCCTGCGCCATCGTCTCGTACACGACATTGGGGTCGCTTGGCGCAATCGCTGGCAGGTCGTTTGCGCTAAAGGTGGTCGAGTAATCGAGCTTGCTCAGGTCCACCCACGTGGCGGGCGTCGTGGCAGTGGCGGTTGGCTTGGTCGTGTCATGCGCTGAGCTGGAGGGGCGCGCAGTCACCATCAACGTCGCCAGGAAGGCGCTGACTAGCGCGGCCGTCACACCTGTCATCACCCACCCGCGCCACCAAGCTACAGGTGGCGCCACATTCGAGGTTCGAACCGTCGCGCGCAGGACGCCGTCGCGTGGGTCATCGGCCGCCTGAGAGGACGGCGTACTGGAGTTGTCGCCCGTTTCAGCGCCGCTCAGCGCGCCGAGCCGCATAGCGCGCTCCCGCAGCCGCTGGCTGACGCGCGCGATATCGAGAGTGGCGCTGGCGCGCCAGTCCGTTCCATCGCATGTAAGCGCTCGATACATCTCCCGCGCCTCGTCGGGCAGGTCGTTCACGCCCTCGTTCTGCGCACCGTTGTTGTCGGACTGGGATGACATCATGTGTCCTTTCCGAGCGGTCCGCCTGCCAGCGGCTCACTCTGCTCAGCGTCATCGAGCATGTGGCGGAGGCGAAGGAGCCCGCGGCGCAACCGCCCCCGGATGGTCGCCGGGGAGGCGCCGAGAAGATCTCCAATCTCGTGTGAGTCCATTCCAGCGTAGAAGCGCAGCATAATCACGATACGCAGGTCCTCATCCAGCGTCAGCACGGCACGGCGGAGGTCCAGGGCGTCTACATGGTCAATCGCGCCTGGCGGACTCTGCTCTGAGCGATAGCCAAGATCCACCTCGTCGAGGCGGACCTCTACGCCCAGGCGTAGGCCTTGGCGCCGGGAGCGCCACGTACGGCACACGTTGACGGTAATCTGCATGAGCCAAGCGCGTGCGGAGGCGGAGTCGCGCAGGCTGGGCCAGGCGCGCCATGCCCGCATGAGGGCCTCCTGCGCCGTGTCATCGGCGTCGCTGGCTCCCACGAGCGCAGCCGCGATACGCGCCATCACCTCGGCATGAGGCGCTACGAGCGGCGCGAATCGCTCATACTCCATGTCATCGGCGCCCTTTCCATAATTGACCCTTGCCTACAGGCCAGTAATCGGTTTCTGACCGAAACCGGGGCCGCGAGCGACGGAAAAGCGTGCGGCATTTGAAATGTGAGACTCGTACCTGCGCCAAAGTGTTGTCATGGGCTTAGCAACGGCGTAGTGGCGCTATGATGTCACCGCCGCGGATTGGAATGCTCTCTCCAACCGCATTTGGGGGCGATCAGGCTTGGCGCGAACGTCCCCCGACCCGCTGAGCCTGGCGAAAGTCGCCCCGCATGGCGCTTTCAGCGCCGCTCATGCGTCTACTACCTATGGATGGCGAAAGGGCGGCGTTCACCGCAACCTCGCCACCAGCATTGGAGCGGAGACAGCCGCGCGGCGACAACCCGCGGCCTGCGTGGCCAGGTGACAGGGATGATGAGGGAGCGCGTGTAATGCGGATGGAGACCTCGGCGGATCGTCCAAGAACGCCGTGGGGCAGGCGCGACCGGCGCTGGCTGGTTGTCGTGGCGGGGTTGGCGCTCTGCGCCGTGTTGATCGGCGTCGTGAGCGCGGTCGCAACCTCGCGGCTAGCGCGCCCCTCGGCTATGGCCCGCGCCACAGCGACCGCTACAGCGACGATGACGCCGGGGTCGCACTGGACATACAACCCGGCCAAGGACAACAGCACCGCAGCGATCCTGGCCGCCGAGCACGAAGCAGACATCCAGGCGACCGCGCAAGGTGATCTGAATCGCATGACACTGGATGAGAAGCTCGGCCAAATGTTCCTGATCGAGACCTATTACCAGACCTGGACGCCGGATATCGCGAACATGGTCGTTGGGATGCACGCTGGGGCGCTGATCATATACGGCAAGAACATGCAGTCCCCACAGCAGCTTCATGACTATATCGCCAGCATGCAATCCCACGCCAAGATTCCCCTGCTCGTGACGATGGACGAAGAGGGCGGGCTCGTGGACCGGCTCGGCTCCCATCAATTCTTCCCACCGCTACCCGCCGCGCAAACGCTCGGCGAATCGGGCCAGCCCGCGCTGGCGACACAGGCTGGAGACCAGGCCGCGCAGGAGATGCTGGCGATGGGCATCAACACCGATCTGGCTCCGGTCGTGGATGTGCGTGGGCCAGACGGCTCGGTCGAGACAACGCGGCTGTATGGCAGCACGCCTGGCGTCGTGACGACCTTCGCGGGCGCCTATCTCGACGCCCTCCAGAGCCATGGAGTCATCGGCACACTGAAGCACTGGCCGGGCATCGGCGATGTCACACTGGACCCGCACAAGACATTGCCAACCATAACAGCCTCAACGTCGCAACTACAATCGCAACACTTCGCGCCCTTCAAAGCGCTGCTCTCACATCAGCCGGGCATGATCATGGTGACGCACGTCATCGTGCAGGCGATTGATCCACAGATGCCCGCCACGCTCTCACCCAAAGTCGTCGACGGCGTGCTGCGCGGCCAGCTTGGCTATGATGGCGTGGTGATGACCGACAGCCTGTATATGCAGGGTATCGCGATTCACTACGATCTGCCCGAAGCGGGTGTTCTCGCGGTCATCGCGGGAGACGACCTGCTTGAGGGCGCGTTCAACGCGCCCTCGATGGCGGCGATGATCGCCGCCCTGAAAGCTGCGATCGCCAGCGGGCGCATCAGCGTCGGGCGCATCAATCAATCGGCGCTGCGCATTCTGAAGCTGAAGATTCGCTTCGGGCTCGTGCCACTTCGCACCACGCGCTACCAGCGCTATCAACTGACCAGCAAGACAGGTCAGGCGGCGGGCGCGCTTCAGGCGGATACGCGCCGCGCCATCGCTGGTAGGCGCCGCGCCTACGCCTGAATGCTGCGCACGACGAGATTCTCGCCAGAGCGCAACTCCTTCTCATAGGTGGCAATGCGCATCTCGACGTCCATGCCAACGCTCTCATACAGGTGAGCGGCGCCTGTCAGGCTTTGGGAATCCACACCAAGGCCCACGGCCCGCTGCCCTCGCTCCCAGAAAGCGCAGAAGCACTGGAGCAACAGCGCTCGCCCAAGGCCGCACCTGCGCCAGTCACGCCGCGTGGCCACCGTGCGAACCCAGCCTTGTTCCGGCCTCATCCGACCAAAGGCGACAGCGACCAGCTCGCCCTCGTCGGTCTCAACAAGGTACCAGAGCGAAGGATCCGCCGAATCGCCGGTCATACGCGCATTCCACTCCTCGAAGGTCGTGGGCGTATGGCCCCAATGATCACCGAACGCCGTCTCGACTACCTCGTACACCGCGCGGTCGTCACGCCCCCACTCAAACGCACGTACACGAACGCCCGCTGGCCACTGCGGCGCTGGCGGCGGCTCGGTCATTTCCAGGCGCATGCGCCAGAAGACACGTGTGAGGCTATAGCCCATGCCTTCCAGCAGCGCACGAGCGGCCTCATCTTCGGCCAGCACCGAGTTCAAGAGCGTAACTCGCGCGCCAGCGGGAGCGGCCGTAATCAATTCGCGCGCCCGCGCCTCAGTTAGGCGGAGCAGCATCGCGCCAAGTCCTCGACCACGCCACTCCGGATGAACATACCCATCGGCAACAAGCTGGCCCTGCCCTTCATCGCTGAGTGTCGCGTAGGCCGCCAGCGCGCCATGCGGCGCTTCGAGCGCCCACGTATCGGTCTCGAGGTTCAGATTGCGCCAGTCGTTTTCGAAATCCTCGCGCTCAAGCGTCATGGCCACATGGCCGAATGACGTATCCATTGCGTCTACCAGCGCGATGATCTCGCGGATGTCTTCATGGCGCGCGGGTCGGATGGTGAAACCCGCTGGCGGTGAGTCGCGCTTGCGTGCGCCTTCCATAAGATGGACCTCCATTGTGAGTTCTCCGCCAGCGGATTTGACGCCAGCAGCGATGGTCTACAGTCGGGGTTGGTCTGTGATGCGGAGCGACGAGCGCCAGAACGCCCAATCGGCACGCCAGGTGAGGATGCTTACCCAACCCCCAACGCTTCAGGTTGCGAGAGCGCATGGCGGTATGAGGCGCCACGCGCTCCCAGCCGCCGCGCTCCAAGCTGACGCGCCTACCACTCTCGATGGGCTCGAAGCGCGTCTCAGTGCCAGCGGCGCCGAATGGATGGCAGGCGCCCTGGTGGAAGAAGACCAGGCGCGCAGCCTCAGCGGCGTGCGCACCCTCACCCCGCTCGCTCGTCATCCAGCATCAGGCTCCCGCGCCCACGACGTTGCGGGCGCGGCCGCTTGAGCGCCGCGCCACCAGAGGGATATCCTATCCCATACAGCGGCGGAGCGCCAGGCAATCGAGCGAGATTACGCGCTTATGCCCAGACGTACTGATAGGAGCCAGCCTGGAGTGGAGTCAGCGCCTTCGTCTCGACATTGTAGAGAACCAGATGCATGAGATAATCCGTAGTCACCGTTAGATCCTGCAGGACGACCAGCGCCGAGGGCTCCGCCCATTGCGTCATAACATCCCCAGCGGGAGCCTTCAGCATTGCCCTATCGGACAGCCGCTCGATGGTCGCAGGTCGCTCGTAATTCTGAGCGATGTAACGCCCATCGCCAGAGAACACCGGGTAGGAAAAACCTTGCCCCAACTCCTCGTTAGGGAATAGCTTGATCGCGCCTGAGCCATCGCTAGCGGCCATATAGAGCGGCGTACCCTGTTCGATGGAAGTGTCGGAGATAGACTGCGTAGGACCTGGAATATGATAGGCGAACCGGAGCCCATCAGACGAGATATCCCACGGTCCCGCCCAAGCGCAGGGGGAGTTATCCACCTGGACCTGGCAGCCACCATATCCGGCGATGCCCAATGAGACGATGCGTGAGTCCTGGCCTGTGGCGATGGTATAGCGGCGCAGCCAGGCGTGGCTGTGGTCGCTTGCGGACGCGTAGCCGGCATAGTACAGTGCGCCATTCCGCAGGACGACGCCTGATGGCGTGCGCCGGTTGGCGAGGTTCGCCAACCAGGGAAAAGCGGTAATCTTCGTCACGGACATACCTGGCAAGGTGACCCGCAGGACACTGATTGAGGTATCGGTTCCTGCGCTCCACCCCGCCTCATAGAAAGTCGAATCATCGCCCCAGCCGATGAAGCCGTACCAGCCAATCGCGGCGTTCGCCGATGGCGCGGCAGACGGCGCGCAGAGCGGGGTAAGTGTCGTTGCGCCCGTGTCCGTGTTGATCAGCGTCTCACAAAGAGGCTCGCTCTTGCCAGAGGAAGGATCGAACGTGGACGACTCACTCGCCAGCAGCCGTTGACCAGATGGAGAGAACGCCTGGGGCGTGAGTGTTCTGTTAGGCCGCGCCGCGACTTCCTTTGGTGAGCAGCCCTGGACCAGCGTGAGCTGGTGATCAGCGGCGACGTAGGCATAGCGCGCATTCGATCCAGCTGGATTGGCACAGACGAACGGTCCGGGCGTCGGAGTCGCATCGGAGCTGACGGTCGCGGTTGCGGTGGAGGCGCCCGGCGTCACCGTGGCTCTGGACTGGCTGGTCGCTCCACCATTTGACCCGCTCGCGCAGCCTGCCAGCGGCGCGAGGGTGAGTGCGAAAGCAAGGAGAACGACTGAGCGCTGTAGCCCCAACAGCGCGGCGGCGCGCGAGCGTAATATCATGAGCGACCGCTCCATCATTGAGCGAGCCGGAGTCACAACGTAAGCGGCCCGCTGCGACCAAGCTTACCAGAGTCCGCAATGACGGAATTGTGACGCCCGTCATACTTGCGCGCGAACGTCCTGGGGGACGCCAATCGTGAATACATGCGCGAAAACGCGCTACGCCACGAGTATGGCGCTCAAGACATGCAGGCGCATTCTCATGACTTTCTCACACTTGGCGTGTATGATTGAGCATCCATACTCCGCCCCGCGAGCGACACTCCCAATCGCGGCGCGGAGGCGGGCCCTGTACGCTCGCCGCTGGCGAGCGTTCGCGAGGAGAGGAACTCAGCCCCAATGCCCACGGTCAACCACCTCATCTCCAGGGAGCTGGCGGATAACTGGCGAGTGTTCCGGGACATCAACGGCCTCGCTGGGCATAACGCGACGCTGGATGGAGCGATGATCTTCAGCGCGAATGATCTGATCTTGCTGCTACCTGTGCTCGCCGCCCTGGTCTGGCTGTCCATGGCGCGCTGGTCGCCATATGTCCGCTGGTTGCGCGCGCGCTTCGGCGCTACGCTGGGTGAGCGTGCCCGCTGGATCGGACAGCGTACCGCGATCAGCGCCGCGCTGGCGGCGGCGGTCGCGCTAGGGCTGAATATCTTCCTCGGCACGCTCATCTATGAGCCGCGCCCCTTCGTCTCCAACCCCAGCGCCGTACATCTGCTGATATCTCACGCGAAAGACGCCTCATTCCCCAGCGACCATGAGGCGGTGGCGATGGCCATCGCGCTGACGCTGGCGGCAGCGGCGATCTGGCTGTTCTGGACCACGTTGCGAGAGCCACTGATAGGTAAGGCAGCGGGATGGTCGTGGGGGCGCGCATTCGGGTTCATCGCCATTCCTGGCGCCGTTGCGCTGCTGGCGCTGGCCTCGGCGGCGCTGATCGGCTTCGCGCGGGTCTTCGACGGCGTGCATTACCCTCATGACATCGTCGGCGGAGCGCTTTGTGGGCTCGTGGGCGTCGTAGTCGCGCTGGCGCTGCTGCCGCTGGCTGACCGAATATACAGCGCTCTTATTCGCGCCGCCGAGGCGCTGCGCCTTGCCTGATCTATAGCTCCCATCTTTCCCCTTGACAGGCGCCCCCGCCCGCGCTACTATTACCACAGTGACTATAGTTGCTGTGGTAAGTTTGTTGTGGCGAGAGGTGTGACCGATGGAGCAAGCTCAGGAGGGGCCGCGCCGATCAGTAGAGGCGCTGCTGCCGCTGACGCCAGCCGTGTTCCAGATCATGCTCAGCATCGCGGATAGCGAGCGGCATGGCTACAGCATCCTGCGCGAGGTGGAGCGCAACACCGACGGCCAGGTCAAGCTCGGGCCAACCACGCTCTACCGCTCGATTCGCCAGATGCTGGCGGCCGGATTGATCGAGGAGACAGAGGAGCGGCCAGACCCCGCGCTAGACGATGAGCGCCGCCACTACTATCGCCTGACCACCTTCGGCCGTCAGGTCGCCCTGGCGGAGATGCGGCGGCTGGAGTGGCTGGTAGCGATGGCGCGCGCGACATCGCTGGGTGGGCAGCCAGGCGGGCTGGGGTTCGCAGCGTCCGGCTCGCCCGGGAGGGGAGGCGGCGAATGACTACTACTTCGACCTCCACCCCAGAACCGACCCCGACGAGCAGGCGGCGCCTCCCGCGCTCCGTCAGCGCGACCCTGGCGATCTGGAGCGCGCTGCTACGGCTCTGCCCGCGCGCATTCCGCCAATCGCACGCTGTGGAGATGGAGCAGGTCTTCCGCGCGATGCTCCTGGACGCCTGGCATGAGCGCGGCGCGCGGGGCGTCGCCCGTCTATGGGCGCCCGCGCTGGGCGACCTGCTCATAGGCGCGGCGGCGGCGCATGGGGATGATCTGGGCCTCAGCCTCGAGGCGTTGAAATGGAGCTGGCTCATGAGCCGCATGCGGTCGTCGGCGATCACGATATTCAGCGCGTATATCGCGCTCGTGCTCGCCGGAGTGGGCTTTCAGAAGTTGACCGAAGATATCATGAAGACCACCCTGCCAAACGCATATCCAGGCATCGCGCTGGCCCATGACGCCATCGTCGTTGGCGCGATCATCGCGCTGCTGGCAGTGCTGGTCGGCGGTCTACCGATCGCCTGGGACGCGATCAGCCAGGCGCTCAGCGCGCGCCGCTGGGGCATTGTGGCGCTATTAGCTGTGCCGCCCATCTCACTCGCTATTTGGCTGGGCTATATTTGGGCGGCGCTCAATGTGTTCGTTCCGAATGGCCTCTCCGAGAGCGCTCGGGTGGCGCAGGCGCACCTGCTTGGACGCATACTGGTCGCGCTGTTCCTCCTTGCCGCCACCGCCAGCGTGATCGCCGTTTCTGTCGCCGTCAGCCGCAGCCAGATCACGGCGGAGCGCTACCGCTTCGCCCTGCGCGCGGCGATAGCCGCCACGCTTGGCATGTTTATCACGATGGCAGGCGTCGCGGCGTTTAGCCTGCAAGTCCTGGCCGCCGCGCCACAGGACCTGTCAGCCCTGGCGACGCCGCTTGGCTTCGGCGAGAGCACGGGTCTTAGTCTGCTGATTCAGACTATCGTGATGCTCCTCGCTTCAATAGCCGCCGCGTTAAGCGTGTTCCGTGGCCTCAGCGCTCCTCCCGCGCAACCAGATGGAGCCGCCGCGCTGGCGTAACCTCACCCTCACTGGCTTCTTCTCAACCCAGCGAGTAGACGGAGCGCCTCATTTCTACTGGGCGCGGCGCTCCGCCATGGCTCTTTGCGCCCTACGAGCATGCTTGATCGCTTCCCGAAAGGATGAATCCCCCATGGCGCTGCCATCTTCAGCGAGTCCCGGCCTGACGCCCGCCATACACAGCGGCGAGATCATCTTGCGCACACGTAATCTGACGAAGCGCTATGGCGAGCGCATGGCTGTCAACGATCTGAGCCTGGAAGGGCGACGTGGCGACGTGCTGGGATTTCTAGGTCCAAATGGCGCGGGCAAGACGACCACAATCCGCATGTTGTTGGGACTCATCCGGCCCACCGCTGGCTCGGTTGAGATTCTCGGCATGGATGTGGGGAGAGAGGGCGCGCGGGCGCTGCCACATGTTGGAGCGCTGGTGGAGCAGCCGGCGCTCTATCCCTGGCTGTCGGGCCGGGAGAACGTGCGCGCCGTGGGCGACGCGCTGGGTGGCGTTCCAGAATCAAGGATTGATGAGGCCCTCGATCTGGTGGGGCTGCGCGGGCGCGACCGCGACCGGGTCAAGACCTATTCGCTGGGCATGAAACAGCGGCTGGGGCTGGCGCTGGCGCTGCTGACCGATCCCGATCTGCTCGTACTGGACGAACCCACCAACGGGCTGGACCCTGCCGGCATCGTCGAGATGCGAGATCTTCTGCGAAATCTGGCGGCGCGGGGCAAGCTGGTCTTCATCTCCAGTCACGCGCTCGGAGAGGTCCAGCAAATGTGCACGCGGGTCGCCGTCATTGCCCAGGGCTGGCTGATGATCGAGTCGAGCGTGGAGGAACTGACCCGTGCGCATGGCGCGTACCGCGTCACACTGGATCGCGCCGAAGAGGCGCTGGCCCTGATACGCGCCCAACCCTGGGGTGCGGAGGCGCGCATGGAGAATGATGGACGTCTTATGACACCAGCGCCAGACGATGAGAGCGGCGCACTCAACCTCTTTCTAGTACAGACTGGCTTCACGCCTCAATCCATCACACCATACATTCGCGACCTGGAGGAGGTCTTCCTGCGCGTGACTGGTGCGGCGCAGGATAACGGCCCGAAAGGAGGCGCCCAATGAGCGGCGCGCTGTCACCTATTCCAGCCGGGCAAGCTCATGCGCGAGCTGACGCAGCGCTCGCCACTCCACGGGCGAGCTTCCCCGGACTGCTGCGCGGCGAGCTGCGCAAGCTCCGCGGGCTGCGGACATTCTGGGCTGCGGCGAGTGTCATGACGCTCATCGTTCTATTCGGGCAGGTCTTGCTCGCGACCGGGCCGAATGCCGCCGGGCAGCTCCGTAACGCGCCGCTCGACACTTATGCGCAGGTGGCGACGGGTGATATCGCGATTGTACGGGTTCTCAGTGGCATCCTCGCGCTCATCCTGGCGGCGCACCTGGTTGGGTTGGAATATCAGCAAGGCACGATCCGCATCCTGCTCGGGCGCGGCGTCGGGCGGCTGCAGCTCCTGGGCGCGAAAGCGCTGGCGCTGGCGCTGGTCGTCTCGGCGTTCATGACGGTGGAGCTGATGATCGAACTGGCCTTCGCCTGGGGTATTTCGGTGACGGCGGGTAGCTCGTCGCAACCCTGGCGAGCGCTGAGCGGCGAGTTCTGGGTGGACATGCGCGTCTTCGCGCTCTACCTGCTCATCAATGTCGCCGCGACACTGCTGTTAGGCATGTCCGCCTCGGTCGTGGGCCGATCGCTGGCCTTCGGATTGGCGGTCGGGTTGAGCTGGTTCGCGGCAGACAATCTACTGACCATCCCGCTGAGTCTGGTCGCGCGCCTTACCGGAAATACGCTCTGGCTCAAGGTGTCGGGCCTGTTGCTGGGGCCGTTGCTGAATCGCCTGCCGGACTATATTGTTCCACCCTATCACGTAACGGTCCAAACTGGCCATGGCGCGGTCACGGTCGCGCATTCCATGGGCGGGTTCGGGCCGCAGTCGCTCATCTGGGTGGGAGCGGGACACGCGCTGCTGGTGATCGGGCTGTGGAGCGCGCTCTTCGCTGGGGTGGCCATCATCCTGACCGCGCGACGCGACGTGCTGGACTGAGATCCACAAGATAGAGCGATGGCGGAGGAGGGCTGTGTGTGCTATGGTGGCGCCAGCAGCGCGCAATGCGAGCGCGAAACGACGCCTCCCAGCGGCGACACGAGCGAGTGATGAGGAGGGAACACCAATGGCGAACCCACCGACCACGATTCCTGAGTCCTTTCAGGGGCTTCAGACGGCCTTTCTGCCCGACCGCGCATCCACCGTCAATAAGACCATCCAGTTCGATTTCACCGGCGCGGAGCCGGGAACGTGGCGGCTGACCGTGGCGAACGGGACGATCAGCTACGCGCAGGAGGCGGCGGAGCATCCCGACGCCACGGCGATCGTGGACTCGGAGGACTGGCTGAAACTGCTGCGCGGCGAGCTCAACCCGATGACAGCGGTTCTCAGCGGCAAGCTGAAGATCAAGGGCGACATGACGCTGATGGCGCAATTCCAGACCTGGTTCCAGCCGCCCTCCTGAAAGCGCCCGCGGCGCACGGAAGTCTCCCTACAGGACGCCATGAGCGCCCCCAGGCGCGGGAGCGATGCCTGGGGGCCGCGCCGAGACGGCTAGTTGCGGCCAGGCGCTTCGTCATCAGTGAAGTCGTCGTCATCCTCATCGTCCTCGCCGATTACGACCTCATCCTGATCGGCGTGGAACTCGTCACTGAAGAAGCCGAACTCCATTCCCTGAAACACCGTGACAAGGAAATCTTCGCGCGGCACATCAGCGGAGAGGACAAGGTCCTCATCAATGCGCTCAATGACATGGGCGATCTCTTCCCGCTCCATGTCCTTCTTTTCCACGACCAGCGTGCAGCGCACATCGGCAGCGGTGAAATGCAGGTCGGCGGTAGCGATGCGCTCGGCCCCAAGCATGACATGGTAGCCCTCCGACGAGGGCGTGCGGAAGCTCCGGTCGAAGCGTAGATTGTCCATCTGGTCTCTCATGCCGTGGCTTCTTTCCTCAATCTATCTTTCTCTTACCACTCATTGCGCTGGCTCTTGTGACATTGCCACGAGGCATGCTATCACACACCGCTCTGGCATGGGGTGGCCTTACGGCGCCAGCGCGAGTTGGCCCTTGCTTCATGCCCGCGGGCCGCGATAGGATGCTCTGTGAGTCTACCATCGCGCCCTATGTCAGCATAATCCACATGAAACATCCATCGAGGGGAGGATCTGCATTATGACAGGCGCTTCAGCTACCAGCGACCTCCGAGTCATTCGAGGAGCCTGCCCTCACGACTGTCCAGACACCTGCGCGACGATCACACATGTGCGCGACGGACGGGCGGTCGCCTTCGAAGCCGACCCCGACCACCCGATCACACGGGGCTGGCTGTGCGCCAAGGTGCGTCCATATTTGGAGCGCGTCTATCATCGCGGCCGCCTGCTGTATCCACTGCGTCGCGTCGGGGCGAAGGGTTCTGGCGGCTGGGAGCGTATCTCGTGGGACGACGCGGTCGGCGAGATCACCAGCCGGTGGCGCGAGATCATCGCGCGCTACGGCGCCGCCGCCATACTACCCTATTCATACAGCGGCACGCTCGGCGTCCTGAACGCGGGCGTCGTGGACGCCCGGCTGTGGAACCGTATGGGCGCCAGCGGTCTGGACCGGACGATCTGCGACGCCTCCGGCGAGGCGGCGGTCAGCGCGACCTACGGCGCGCGATGGGCGCCGGACATGCGCGACCTCGTCCAAAGCAAGCTCATCATCCTCTGGGGCAGCAATCCCGCGACAACCGGGCCGCACCTGATGCCGTTCCTGCGGGACGCCCAACGGCAAGGCGCGTATGTCGTTGTGCTAGACCCACGCCGCACGCTGACCGCCAAGTCCGCCGATGAGCATATCCAGCCGCATCCAGCCACCGATGGCGCGCTGGCGCTGGGGCTGATGAACGTCCTGTTCGCTGAGGGGCTGAGCGACGACGCCTGGCTGGAAGTGAATACCGTCGGATGGCGCGATCTGCGCGATCGCGCCGCCGCGTACCCACCGGAGCGTGTGGCGGCGATCACCGGCGTGTCGGCGGAGACGATTGTCGCGCTCGCCCGGCGATATGGCGCGACCAAGCCTGCGTTGTTGAAGTTCTCCGATGGCGTGCAGCGGCATGAGAATGGCGGCCAGACCGCGCGCGCGCTAGCCTGCCTGCCCGCCATTGTAGGGCAGGTTGGCGTCCGCGGCGGCGGGCTGTTCTACAGCACAGGGGGCTACGCGCGGTGGGATGCTGAGGCGGTTGGACACGCGGGCGAGTGCGCGGCGCCGCCCCGCGCAGTGAACATGCTGCGACTGGGCGCGGCGCTCACTGGCGAGGTTAGCGATCCGCCGTTGATGTCGCTCTACGTCTACAACGCCAACCCTGCGGCATCCACGCCGAACAGCCAGCGTGTACGGGAGGGGTTACGGCGCGAAGATCTGTTCACCGTCGTTCACGAACTCTTCATGACCGATACGGCGTGCTTTGCAGACATTGTACTGCCGGCGACCACGCAGCTCGAGCAGGTAGACATGCATCGCGCTTACGGCCACCGGTTCATCACCTACAATGAGCGGGCCATCGAGCCGCTTGGCGAAGCGAAATCGAACTGGGATGTGATGCGCCTGCTGGCCGCCGGGATGGCATACGACGAGCCATGGCTGCGCGAAGATTCCGAGGCGGCGCTGGCCGGCATCCTTGACGCGACCCGCGCACACAACCCCTTCCTGCGCGGCGTGACGATGGAGCGGCTGAAGGCGGACGGCTACGCGCCGCTGAACTTCGAGGAGAGTGGCGACGTCCCGTTCGCGGACCTGCGTTTCCCCACGCCATCAGGTAAGATCGAGCTGCGGTGTGACGCGATGGCCACCGAGGGGCTCGACCCGCTGCCGGATTGGACACCCGCGAGTGAATACGCGGGATGGATACCAGGCGCTGATGACCGGCTGGCACTAGTCTCCGGGGCGTCTCACCATTTCGTCTCCAGCAGCATGTCGAACGTGCCGAGCCTGCTCAAACGAGAAGGCGCGCCCTTCATCGAGCTGAATCCAGACGACGCGGCAGCGCGCGGCATCGAGAGCGGAACTGAAGTGGAGATAGCCAGCGCGCGCGGCTCTTGCCGGCTGCGAGCGGTGGTGACACACAACGCGCCGCGCGGGGTGGCGATTGCGCCGAAGGGCCATTGGCCAAACCTCTCGCCTGATGGGCGCAACATCAACTGGACCACCTCTGACGAGTTGAGCGACCTGGCGGGCGGCTCCACCTTCCACGACAATTTGGTCACTATCCGCCCCGTCGCGGCGCCCACCACCCACGAGAAAGAGACCGCAACTCCTGACGCGGTCGCGGTGTTCCACTCATAGACGTGAGCTGGGGTTGCTGCTGATCTCCTAATCTGGGACCACCCTTGCCGCTCACGCCAGTGGAGGAGAAACCCAGCATGAGGCCAGGAGATGGCGTGGCGCCATCCTGCTCACGCCCACTCATTCACAGTGATTCGCTGGTATCACACGCGCCTGACGGCGACGCCGCGCTGGCCGCCGCGCTGGCGCGCGACCTGAACGCTGGGTTCGAGTGGCTTGCGCGCGCCTGGCAAAACCGCCTGTACGCGTTTATGTTGCGGATGACGGGTAGCCCGAGTGACGCAGAAGAGCTAGCGCAGGAGACGCTCGTGCGCGCATGGCGCGCCTTATCTACCTATTCGCCCCAGCGGCGGCGCGAGCTGAGTGTGCGCCCCTGGCTGTTCCAGATTGCCGTGAATCTGGCCCGCAACAAGGCGCGGAGTATCAGTCGCTCTGGAACCGTCTCTCTTGATGAGCTAGAGAGGAGCGCTGGGCGAGACATGTCCGAAGTTGAAGAATCCCCCGCCGCGCGCATTCCCGACGAGGATCTGGCGGGAGCGCCTGAGGCGTCACTAGAGCGACGACAACGGTTGGAGACGCTCGCGGCGCTACTACTGGCCTTGCCGGAGCCACACAGACTGGCCGTGACACTGCGGCACGTCGAGGGGATGAACTACACCGCCATCGCCGAGGTGACTGGATTGCCGGTAGGGACTGTGAAGTCGCACGCCAGCCGTGGCGCGATGGAGCTGCGCCGGGCGATCGAGCGCGAGCGAGCGCGTGAGGCATATCGCGAAGAAACGGAGTTGAAGCGATGAGTCAAGGTACACGCTCCAGCCATGAAGGCAGCTTGCGTGAGGCGCGCCAGCTCGCCGCCGATCTGCGGGCGTTGGGCGTGGTCGCCGCGCCTATCCACATCGCGGAAGGCGCGCTGGCCCGCGCTGGCCTCGCCGATCAGTACACCACGATCGAGACGCCGCTGGGGACGGTCTACATCGCGTGGAGTCAGGAGGGCCTATCCCTCGCGCTGAGGGCGATGGACGAGGAGGAGTTCCGGATGGAAGCGAGAGCTTTGCTCGGGCGGGCTGTCACGCCAGGGCAGCCGCCGGAGCGGCTGGCGCGCGGAGCGCGCGCCTGGCTGGCAGGCGATGGTCGCGTGTCACTTTCATTCGACCTGGCGCGGCTGACGCCATTCGAGCGCGCGGTGCTCATGAAGGCGCGCGAGATACCGCGCGGTGAGGTCCGACCCTACGGCTGGATCGCACGAGAGATTGGCCGCCCCGGCGCAACCCGCGCGGTGGGTACAGCGCTGGCGCGCAACCCGGTGCCGCTCTTCATACCTTGCCATCGCGTCGTGCGAACAGACGGGCATATCGGCAATTACAGCATGGGCGGCCCGGAGGCCAAGCGCACGATTCTGACCTTTGAGGGCGTGGATGTGGATGAACTGGAGCGGCTTGCCGCCAGCGGCGCTCGCTACATCGGCAACGACGAGAGCCGCTATTATTGCTATCCCACGTGCCATGGCGCCAGGAACACTTCGCCCGCTCATCGGGTGGGCTTTTCCAACGAAACACAAGCGTATGCGGCGGGATACCGACCGTGCGGCAGCTGCCGCCCGCCGGAAGCGCAGCTAGCGGGATAGGCTCCAAGAGCCAGCACGCGCTGTGAACAAGCTCACTTACACGTCGTGATCATAGGCTGGCCCACCGTCTTATGCAGTTCACAAACAGGCGCGGGCCAGTCAGGGAGAACACAATGAACGCGATCGCGATGATCACCATCCCGTTCGAAATTGATGGCGCCAGCTATTCACCCGAGTTCCTGGCCGCCGTGGAGGGCTCTGGGGCCTGGAGCCGCGAGGCCCGCGTGCTGTTGGCGCTTGCGGCGGCCCGAGGCGTCAAGCTGGATGAGGCGGAGCTGATCTGGGACGACGCACACGACCTGCGCGCCCGCCGCGACAAGCTCACTGGCGCAGCCTAGGGGCAAGCGCTGATATGCCGCCAATTGAGGCCGCGCATCTCCTGCCTTCAGGCGAGGAGATGCGCGGCCTCAGCGTTCTGGGGTGGCGCCTAACTCAGCGCTACCGCTCTCCGACGCCTGCCCTACGAGAGGGGCCAAGAGAGCGGCATTGATAGGGCATCTGGACGTAAACAGCGCATGGCATGAGGTAAGGGGCGGCGTCACTTGAACAGGAGCGGGATCAACGTCACCGCCGCGAGGGTGTTGTTCGCCATGTGAATCGCGACGCTGGGCCAGAGCGAGTCCGTCCGCCAGCGGGCCCAGGCCAGCGGCAGACCAATGACGAAGAGCGGGACCAGCGACCCCAGATCGGCGTGCGCCACCGCGAAGACCGCCGAGGAGAGCAGGATAGCTGACGCCAGCGACATGCCCTTGAGCATCCCCGCGAAGGCGAAGCCGCGAAAGAAGATCTCCTCACAGATCGGCGCGGCGAGCGCGGCGGCGACCAGCAGGCCGAGCGTTGTGAATGGCTGTGAGCGCCCCTGCTCCAGCAGCGCATCGGTATTGGTCTGGAGAGGGAGATGTAGCGTGGTGACCACCCAGCTATAGAGCGCGCTACCAGCCAGAGCGACGCCAAGGCCGACGATGACCGCCACTACAGCCGGACCGAGCGCCGTCCGCCGCAGACCAAGCCACCCCAGACGCTCACGCCAACGCGCGCCCGGAATACGCAGGCGCAGAACGACGACGAGCGGGACAATCAGGAAGATCGCTTCGAGCAGCGTCGAGATGATGAAGACAACGACGCCCATAGTGATATCAACTTGGCGGGAGACGGGCGCGTGGCTCGGGGCCGTGGTGGATCGCGTCAGCACGGCTGACCCCAGGCTGAGCGCCAGCCATGGAACGACGGTGATCAGCACCCCGAGAATAGTCTGTCGAAGGCTCCACGGCACAGGCTGGCGTCCGCGCGCGCGCGCCGCCGCAATTCCCGCGCTCTCCGCTGATGTGCCAAGCTCCGGCGCGACATCATCCCTCTGGTCTCGCATTCGCCGCCTTCTCTCGAAGTCTCTGGGGCGCGAACGGCCCGCCTGCGCGTCGCGAATCGTCTCCGTGCTCACTGCATTGTACGATTGTTACGAACGGCTCGCCGACACGGCGCCTGATAGACGGCTCGCCTGTCAGGCGCCTTGCGTGCGAGGAGCGTGGACCATATAATACCGCCGTGCACCGTCAGGGACAGCGCGCGGACTCTAGGCAGTGATTGTGAGGATGATACGGCAGCGGACTTCACCGTACTCGACAATCCCATCACGAATATCAACTGGCGTCGCCACCAGCGCGGCTGCCCGCACTATCGCGAGCGCTGGTTCCCCGAGAGCGACCTGAGAGCTGGCGAGCCGATGTATCAGGTGTTTTGCGGGTTGAACACTCCCCCTGAGTCTGTGGAAGAGCAGAATCGGTGCCTGTCGAGCAAGACACGGTGCTGGCGGCTCGCGGCCGCAGGACAGCGACCGCGCGGCGGAGGAGCCGCGGACGGCGCTAACCCCGATATCCCCCTCTCCAGCATCAAGCGCCGCCAGCCAGCGTAAGAGCGCCTGGCGCTCGGCCTCCTTTCATATCTCGCGCCTGTCATGTCTCGCGCTTGCTTCAGAACCGCGCCACGAAGCGCCGGAATGCAACGTGCTACACTAGCCAGCGAGGACGGCGTGATTGATCGCGCCTGCGCGCCGCAAGGAGAGTCTGGATATGGCTGAAACCGACCGAACACTTGAGGAGCTGCTGCTGCGACAAGAAGAGCTGCTGCAGTTCGCCGAGTTCTCGAATGAGACCGCCTGCGCGCTTGGATTGTCACTGGTGGACCTGGCGCGGCGTGAAGGCAAGGCGGTCACTGTTGATGTGCGCCGCAACGGCCACCAATTGTTTCACTACGCGCTGCCTGGCACGTCTCCCGATAATGATCACTGGATCATCCGCAAAGCGCGCGTGGTCAATCGCTTCGGGCACAGCTCCTACTACATGGGACGTCGCTACGCCAGCCGCAACACGACCATTCAGGAGAGCGCGCTGCTGGATCCCACGCGCTATGCGGCCCATGGTGGCGCGTTCCCCATCATCGTGCGCGGCACCGGGCCGGTCGGCGTCGTGACTGTCTCGGGCTTGCCCCAGCAGGAGGACCACGATTTGGTCGTGCGGACACTGGCGGCGTTTCTCGGCGTGGTACTGGAGAGCTGATCGCGCTGGCGCCAGGGAAAGGTTTGGCATGCGCGTGTGAGGTCGTCGCTTGCGGATATAGTTGTCGCGGTGGATGCTGGTGGCACGAACACGCGCGTCGCGCTCGTCTCCGAGCTGGAAGGCGCGCCCTCCGCGGTCAGGTCGGAGGAGATCGCTGCCTTCCGTACTGAACGGATGTACGACACGCAAATCGAGCGTGTGGTAGGTGAGATCAGGGCGGCGCGCGCGCTCGCCCAAGGGCGCGGCGGCATGATATCTGGCGTGGGTGTCTCGATTGGCGGGCGCATGCTGCGCGATGGCACAGGGCTCGATATTGCGCCGAATCTTCCAGCGTATGAAGGGAAACCGCTCGTCTCCGATTTGGCGTCACGAACCGGCCTGCAAGTGCGAGCGGCGCATGATACCGTATGTGGGCTGCTGGGCGAGCGGCGATACGGCGCCCTCGCGGGCGCCGAGCGTTGCGCCTATCTGACGGTCTCCACAGGCCTTGGCGCGGCGATCTATCTGGCGGGCTCCAGCGGCGCGCCAGGCGTGAATGTCTCGAGTGAGATGGGACACCAGTTAATGGATGGCGCGACGCATCCCTGTCTCTGCGGCCAGATCGGCTGCCTGGAGACCTTTGTGGGCGGCTGGCAGCTCGAGTTGCGCCACGGCGCGCCGCTACAGGCGCTGAGCAACCTGGACGTCTGGGAGACACTGGTGGAGAAGCTGGCGCTGGGGCTGGTGAATCTGGCGCAGCTCACACGAGTCGAGTTGGTGGCCGTGGGCGGCGCGATCGCGCTGGCGCGCGGATCGTTGCTGGATAGACTGCAAGCCCAGGTTGACGCGCGGTTGCGCAACATGACGCTCCACATCGTTCCAGCCGCGCTGGGTGAGCTGGCGCCCCTGATTGGCGCTGCGGCGCTACTTGACGTCGAGCCAGACGCCATCTTGAACTAACGCTTCATCGCCGGAGAGCCGTGTCAGTGCCTCATGGCGATTCCGGTTGGGTTGTTGGCGTGCGCAACCGGCTTTCGTCCGCATCCCGTCCCGTGCGCCGGCCATTCATGGCCGCGCCTGCCCAACGCGAATTGGCGCCATCTCCCCTGGCGAATGCTCGAGACCCCCCACGGCGTGCCGCCAAAGCGACCCCGCGACTGACAAGCGCGCTGGCTGACTAGAGTAGCCTTCGGGCGATACGATCTGAAGGAGCGGATCGTATCGAAACCCTAGTCGTGGGCGCGGCGCAAGACGCCACTGCGCAGAGAGGACAGGCGAGCATGGCGCTGGACGAATTGTTGACTGAGAAGCAGGCGCGCGGGATCGCTGCGGCGGTCGGGCTATCTATGGTGGCGTTTGGCGCGCTGCCCGTGGTGGCGCCCCGGCCGTTCGCGCGGCTGTTCGGCTTCGCGCGGCCCGACGCGGCGGTCGCGGCGATGATGCGCTCGCTGGGCATACGCGATACCGTGATGGGCATTGGCCTCTGGTCGGCGGCCTCACACGGCGGCAAGTATCTCCCCTGGCTACTCTCACGCATCCTGACCGACGGCGGTGATACACTGGCCGTTGGCCTGGCCATCGCGCAGGGCAAGCGTGACCCGCGCTTCGTGGCCCTGGGCGCGCTGGCGCTAGGGGCCGCGATCACCGAGGCGGCGCTCTACGCCGTCGCGCGCACGAACCAGGCGCAAGCCTAGTCAAACCACTCATCGAGAACTGGGAGCATACTCAACATGTCCGCCAAGCCGCGCTACGCAACCGACCGGGAGTCGCTGGAGCGCGAGTGCGATATCGAGTTCTTCATCGCGGGCGGGCCAGGTGGGCAGAACCGCAACAAAGTCGAGACCGGCGTGCGCCTCACGCACCGACCATCTGGGATGGTGGTGACGGCGACGGAGCGGCGCTCGCAGGCGCGCAACCGCGACGCGGCCTACGAACGTATGGCCGCCCGGCTCGAGGTGGCGCAGCGCGAAGAGATTCCGCGCACGCCGACACGCCCTACCGCCGCCAGCCGCGAGCGACGTCTGGAAGCGAAGCGCATCGCAAGCGCGCGCAAGCGCCAGCGCACGGCCCCAGCGGACGAGTAGTCTTCCGGGCGACAGGCCGCCGTCCCGTGATACACTCAGGCGAAACCCACGCGCGAGCCCCTCCTCAGACCGCTGCGCTCAATGTATAGGGAGGATGCGGTTCGCCAAGCGGGAATGAATGAGAGACGTGACCGAGGAGCCTGAAGCCTGATGCCCACCGCCACCATCGCCAAGGAATTTACCTTTGACGCCGCGCACAGCCTGCCCAACTCAGATGGACCATGCAAGCGGCTACACGGGCATACGTACCGCGTGACGGTTGTGGCGCGCGGGCGGACGCATCCGTTGGATGGGCGCGCGGAAGAGGGCATGGTAGTGGATTTCGCCCGCATCAAGGAGGTCTTCAAGCGGCGGGTGGAGGCGCGCTGTGACCACCAGTACCTCAATGAGTCCGTCCCGGTCGAGCGGACAACGGCGGAGCTGCTGGCGGAATGGATGCTGATCGAGATGCGCGAAGAGCTGCCAGCGGTGGTGTCTGTGCGCGTCAGCGAGACGCCCAGTTCCTGGGCCGAGGTCGCGGTGGACGACCTGCGCGACCTCCCGGAGGAGGCGTAGACCCGCATGGCGACAGTTGAGCGCGGGCGGCCAGCCGGGGCGCGCGGCGGGCGCTACGGCGCGACACGAACCTTCCCGATAATCGAGATCTTCGGCCCGGTCCTGCAAGGCGAGGGGCGCATGATCGGCGCGCAGACGCACTTCGTTCGCACCGGCTACTGCGACTACCGCTGCGTCTGGTGCGACACCCTCTACGCCGTCGAGCCGGAGCAGGTCCAGGCGGAGGCGGAGTGGCTGACAGTGGATGAGATCGTCGCCCGGCTAGACACGCTGAGCCGCCACACGCCGTGGGTAACGCTCTCCGGCGGCAACCCTGCCGTGCACGACCTCGACGCGCTGGTGGCGCGGTTGCATACGAGCGGGCGCAAAGTGGCCGTGGAGACGCAGGGCACGGTCTACCGTCCCTGGATAGCGGACTGTGATGTGGTCACTGTCTCGCCCAAGCCGCCCAGTTCTGGCATGACCACTGACTACGCCAAGCTCGACCGCTTCGCCGCGCTGCCCCAGGCCAACTTGAAGGTCGTCGTCTTCGACGAGGCCGACTACCAGTACGCCCACGCAATCCACCTGCGCTACCCCACCGTCCCCTTCACCCTTCAGGTGGGCAATACGATAGGCGAGGACGACACCGCCGCCCTCCTGCGCAAGCTCGATTGGCTGGCCCAGCGCGCCATGCGCGACGAGGCGATGGGCGCCGCGCTCGTCCTCCCCCAGCTCCACACACTGATGTACGGCAACCGACGTGGGGTGTAAAGCCGTCTTGCATGCTATACTGCCCTAGGCAGCAATTGAGGTGATGGTGTGTGGAGCTGGGGGAGGAGTGCGGGATGCCGGGCACAAACAACGCCGTACGCATATTTATCAGCTACTCTAGCCAAGACGCCGACATTGTTGGGCGTCTGAATACTGGGTTAACGCAGGTTGGCGCAAAGATTTGGCTCGATCACGAAAGACTTGACCCAGGCACGCCGAATTGGCAACTCGCTGTGCGTGAAGGCATTGCTCGGGCGACACACGTAATCTATGTAGCGTCGGAAACCGCCGCGATTTCACCTTACGTGATAGATGAGATCAGTCTCGCGCGCGGCAAGGGGAAGCCAGTCATCGCGTTTTGGGCGCGTGGTCAGGAGTGGCACGACTGCGCACCGCTCGGCTGGGGTGTCAGTCAGTACGCCGATGGCCGAGAGGACAAGTTTGAAGCGGGTCTTGCGAAATTGCTGAACCCCCTTGGTTTGCGAGCGAATTCAACGATATCAACCTCCGCCGCGCGCAAGCCCCAATCTGTTCCGAGCGTACAGCCTCATGCACAGGCTCACACGCAAGCTGGCGGCATTGGAAGAACCTCACTGTTGCCGCCATCGCCGGGGGCCATGTCCGTTGGCGACTACGTGAAACTCCTTGACGAAGCCAATGCTGCTCTCCGCGCGGAGTTGCGTGACAATGACGCAAAAGAGGCGCTATATCGTCCCTCGCCTGCCGAACTCGACGCCCTCGAGAGCCTCCAGCGTCGCGGCGTGACCGGTATGAACCTGCTGGATCGCATGATGGAGCAGGGTGAGGACTGGCTCGTCCAGACGATACGTCGTCTCGACTGCTTCGAGAAGGCTGGCCTTGCCCCGAACGACTATTCGACTTGGTGCGACCATGCGCTGGATGGAGCGTTCGACTACATTGACCCGACGTCTGCGAACTCGCCAGCGCATCCAGCCAGGCAGCCGCAACAGGCGGGTGTGCCAGATTGGCTGGCAAGCCGATCGAGGCATCAGCCACAGCAGGATCAGCCCCAACTGGACGATGAGGAACATGATGGCAAAGGCCGCAATATCTTCCGCATCTTCTCGAACTAGAGGTACCTAGCGCGTCCCAGGCACACTCGGCTGTCCTTGCTGAATGGGATTTGCCAGGCGTTCCCTTTCCTCAATGGCAGTAGCGGCCGCAGGTCGTCCTGGGCCGTCAGCGCGCGCCTTTATCTACACCCGCTCGATAATCGTCGCCGTCCCGAGCCCGCCGCCGCAGCACATCGTCTGCAGGCCGTAGCGGGCATTGCGGCGCTCCAGCTCGTGGAGTAGCGTGACCATCAGGCGGGCGCCGGACGCGCCGAGGGGATGACCGAGCGCGATGGCGCCGCCATTGACGTTGACGCGCGCCATATCGGGAAGCAACTCGCGCTTCCAGGCGAGGACGACAGGCGCAAAGGCCTCGTTGACCTCGAACAGGTCAATGTCATCTACCGTCAGCCCGGCGCGCTCCAGGATCGAGCGCGTGGCGGGGATTGGGCCAGTGAGCATCGTCACCGGGTCCACGCCGACGACGCGCTGCGCGACGATGCGCGCGCGCGGGCGCAGGTTGAGCTCCGCCGCTTTCTCCGGCGTCATCAGCAGCAGCGCCGCCGCGCCATCGCTCACCTGGCTGCTGCCGCCAGCCGTCACCACGCCATCCGGCTTGAAGACCGGCTGGAGCGCGGCCAGCTTCTCCAATGTCGTGTCGCGGCGCACACCCTCATCGCGGCTGAAGCTCGAGCCATCGGGCAGCGACGTGGGGATGATCTCGCGGTCGAAGTAACCCGCGTCCTGCGCGGCGGCGGCGAGCTGGTGGCTGCGCAGGCTGAACTCGTCTAGCTCCTCGCGCGGGATGCGCCACTGCTCGGCGATCATCTCAGCCGAGACGCCCTGATGGGTCATCGGGTAGACCTCCAGCAGCGACGGCGGGAAGGGAGCGCCGCCGGTGGCGATGGAGGAGCCAATGGGCAATCGCGACATATTCTCGACGCCCCCCGCGATGGTGACATCGCAGACGCCCGACTGGATGAGGTTGGCGGCGAAATGGATCGCCTGCTGGCCGGAGCCGCACTGGCGGTCCACCGTCGTCGCCGGGACATCGATGGGGAAGCCTGCGGCCAGGACGGCGTTGCGCCCGATGTTCAGTCCCTGCTCGCCCACCTGGCTGACGCAGCCCCAAACGACATCCTCGACCACCGCTGGCTCTACGCCCGCCCGCCGCGTCAACTCGCGCAGCGCGTGCGCCGCCAGCATCACCGGGTGCACGTCTTTCAGCGCGCCATTGCGCCTGCCTATCGCCGTGCGGACCGCCTCGACGATTACGACTTCGCGTCCAGCCTGTGTCATCAGATCATCTCCTCTATCGTTTCGTGCGCTCTCATCTCACGGTCGTCAGCGGCGCTACTGGTGTAGTGTCGGGTCGCCATGCCCGTTCTGGGCGGCTTTGTCGGGCGGGGCGGGCTCGCCGGTCCGCTCCTTCGTTGTCAGGTCGGTAGGGGAGAGCGCCGGCGAGGGCGCGGCGCCTTCCACCGAGCGTCGTGCCGCGTCTGGAGCGCGCGGGCGCCCGGTCAAGCCCGCCCGCTGGCGCTCCCATGCGCGCGCAGCCTCGGCGGCGCGGCCCATCGTCTGCGCCGTCGCGCGGGCGCCCATTGCGGCCCCAAAGCGGCGCGAGCGACGCCAGAGCACATAGCCGCCAACCAGCAGCGCTCCAAGAGCCGTGATGATCAGCAGGAACAAGGTAGAGTCACTGCTCCGGGCGCCTGATGGATAGCGAGCGAGCTGGCCCGCCGCGGCGTAGTACACAGGCGCGCCGTGTCCATCCGTCGCGACCGCCAGCCCCTGCGCTGGCTGGGTCAGGCCCTGGGCGACGGGGCTCCAGCCGCTCGCGCCGTTGGCGGAATAGTAAACGCCTGAGCCAATCGAGACGACGACCGCGCCAGGCTGCCCCGACACAGGGATCACCGCCAGCGCGGCGCCAGAGGGCAGTGTACCTGTAACCTTACTCCACGCCTGCCCATCGCCGCTACCGAAATAGAGACCAGCCGAGGTCGCGGCGTAGCGCGTTATCCCACCATCCGCGCCTGTCACGCTGGCAAGGGCGTTGACATCAGCGCGAGCGGGCATGCCGCTATCCGAGGGACTCCAAGCCTGGCCGCCATCCGCGCTGGAGAAGAGGCTATGGCCAGACGCTCCCTGGAGTCCAGCCCACCAGCGCTGGTGGGCGGAATCCCAGGCAAGCGCCGTGACGGTCGCCGTCGCGGGCAGGCCGTTAGAGGCGAGCGTCCATGTGGCGCCGTTGTCCGTGCTGCGGTAGACGCCTCGCTGGTCTAGGCCGGCTAGCACAAGGCTATCGTCGGGCGTGGAATCCAGGGCCAGCACGGTCGCTCCAGCAGGCAGCCCTTTGCCGAATGCGCTCCACGTGTCGCCATAGTGATCGCTGCGATAGAGGCCTGCCGTCGTGCCCGCGAGAAGACGCCCTGCGATCTTTTGGTCAGCGAGCAGGCTGGCTACGACTGTGTCCTTCGGAAGCCCGGCCCCAGGCACAGCGAGTCCTGGCTGATCAGCGCGCGCGCGATAGACCGATCCATCGTCAGCGCCCGCATAGACCAGCGTCGCGATATGTGGATCGGTCAGGACATTGTACATGTGCGCCGATGCCGGGCTGAGCAGCCGCCAGTCGCCAGCCTGTGTCCCGCAGCCAGCCAGCGTCAACGCCATCAGTGGGATGAGCGCCAGCGCCGGGGCAAGCCAGGTCCACCCGACCCGTTGGAGACCTGGCCGGTCGCGATATCGGCGCGCGGCATGCTCGCTCATGTGATCCCAATCCTCATATGATAGGTGACGCGCCAATTCGGACTGGCTCTGCCCAAACCGGCGAACGCGCGGCGCCTGGCGCCGCTAAGGCGCCAGTGTGATCTCCTGGCCCAGTCCCTGCTCCATAGCCAGCTTGTAGACATACGCCGCCGTCGCGATGTCCTCCGCGCCGATGCCAAGCGACTTGAAGAGCGTGATGGCGTCGGCGCTGGGACGACCCGGCGTTTTCCCTGCGACGATAGCGCCGAGCTCCACCAGACGCCCACTGGCTCGCGCCTCATCTAGATTGAACTGCCCCTCACGCTCCGGGATGAGCAGATCGCCCGCCTCGATGCGTGCCTGCGCCAGATCGTCCACCGCGATCAGCGCGCTTCGGGTGATAGTCGCCGTATCCACCTCGCGGCGGTGGCCCCAATTGGAGCCCATCGCATTGACGTGCGTACCCGGCCGCAGCCACTCACCGCGCATGATGGGGTCCTTCGCGGTCGTGGCGGTCACGACGATATCGGCGGAACGCACCGCCTCCTCGGCGGACGCCACAGGCACAGCCTCAGCCCCGGTCGGCGAGGCGATCTCAGCGCAGAACGCCTCCCGGCGCGCCGCGTCGCGCGAGTAGACCTGAAAACGGCTAATGGGGCGCGCCGCCGCCATCGCCAGCGCCTGCGTGCGCGCCTGCCCGCCCGCTCCCAGCATCGCCACCACGCGGGCGTCCTCACGCGCCATGTATTGTGTGGCCACACCCGACGCGGCGCCTGTGCGCATCTGGCCCAACAGGTCAGCCTCGATGATGGCCAGCAGGCGCCCATCCTCCGCCGACGAGAGCAGCACGACAAAGCGCACCACGCCGCCGACGGCGGTGTACGTCTTCAGCCCGACGAAACCTTGCCCCGCGGCTTCGGGATCGCCTGGCTGACCGGGGACCCACGCTGGCAAGGTGTGCGTCACCCCACGCCCCTCAGGAAGCACAACTCGCACGCGCGGCTGGTTGATGACCTCGCTGGCGCCCTGCCGCCGGAACATGCCCCCGACAACGCGCATCGTATCGAACACCGTCAGAACGGAGCGCACGTCGTCTTCACGCAAGATCAGCGTCATCTCGCGGTTCTCCTCGCTACGATTTTCTTGGCCGCGCGCTCCGTCCCTGCGCCGCGCGCCGCTTGGGAGGCGCGCCAGCCTTGCCGCCGCCGTTCGCGCCGCGCGCGGCGATCAGCTCATCGAGCGCCGCCAAAATCAGATCGTTCTCTTCCACGGTATTGAAGAAGCTGGGCGAGATGCGCAGCAGGCCGGGCCGAAAATCTACGACGATGCCGCGCTGGCTGAGCGCGCTCACCAGCTCATCAGGCCGATCTAGCTCCAGCAGGACGATCGAGCTGCGCTGCGCGCCATCGAGCGGGCTGCGCAGCGTCCAGCCGCGCTCGACCACCTTGCGGGCCAGGTCGTCCGCCAGCCAGCGGGTGCGCTCGCGGATGCGCTCGACGCCAATCTCGAGA
>DASTKI010000069.1:0-4834 GCA_035716045.1 Ktedonobacterales bacterium | reverse complement strand
CGCCAAGCTCGCTGTGGCGCCGCAGCAGGCGCTCCTGTCGGGCGAGTGCGCGCTCCATCAATTGAGGATCGGCGATGACGGCAGGGCGCGCGAACTCGGCCTCGACCTGGGCAAGCTCGGCCTCGACCTCGGCGAGATCGGGGCGGCTGGCCAGGGCGAGCTGCAGCGGCGTGCGCTCGTCATCGAGGATGCGCTGCGGCAGGTAGGCTACCCGCGCGTCGCGCTGCCGGGTGATGTCGCCCGCGTAATCGCTGTCGAGTCCGGCGAGCAGCTGAAGCAGGGTGGACTTGCCGGAACCGTTAGGGCCAACGAGGCCGATGCGGGCGCCGTCCTGGATGACGAGATCAAGGTTGTCGAGGGTGAGCCGCCCGCCCCAGGTCTTCCTGAGGCCATGGGCGCTGAGCAGGATCATCGCTGGCGTTCCTCTCCGTGTGATGATGTGGTGGCGCGGCGGGATGGGCGTCACGGGGAGGTCGGGGAGATCGCTTGCGCGCGAGGGTGAGCCGATGGGGAAGCGTCGTAGACGCGCGATGCGCGGCGAAGCGGTCGCGAGGCCTCCGCGCTGGCCCGCGACCGCCGCTCGATATCAGGGAATCTGGATGTCCGTGGGGGAGCGGCGGGGCCGCTCAGGACAGGTGATCGAGCAAGCGAGCTGCATTTGGGCGCAGTACGGCCAGGACCATGCGAACATATCGCTGCCCTTCCTGGCGCGTGTGCAGTAGCAGTAGCCCGCTGACATGCCGCGCTCCTCCGAAGAATACTGGCCTGAAGCTCATCTGAAGCTGGCCTGACGATCACCAGGAGACAGGATACCACGCCCTGCGCGTCCTGGCTACCGCAGTCTTGCGCAGCGCGTGCGGGCCTCATGCTCGCTAGTGGATGGGAGAATGCTAGCCCTGACATCACTCCGCCTGCCTCCGCGCCTCCCCTGCGAGGGGAACGCTACGCCGAATGCGGGGATGGGGTCGCGCCCGCTTGGCGGACTCGCTATCCTGGATACTGTATAGCCGCCAGGCGGCGGCGGGTATGGAGTCTCGCGCGCTGGCGCTGTCCGCTGCGAGGATGGAGGCCCTCATGCCATGGTGGACCTTCTGGCGGCGGAAGCGCCAGGCCGGTGAGCGACTGGAGCGGTCAGAGCAGACGCGCTCTGTGGGCGGTAGGACGTTCACGCGCGGGATCCCCTATACTCTGCCCAGCGACAGTGAGGAGATCAACCGGCTCGATTTCCAGCATTACATGTTGCGCTACGCGCTCAGTGGCAATTACGCCGCGCCGCTGCGCGAGCCGCGCGAGATTCTGGATGTCGCATGCGGGATGGGGCGCTGGTGTATCGGGATGGCGGCGCTTTTTCCGCAGGCGAATGTCGTCGGTATAGATATAACGCCGCCCCCGAGACGGGAGCGCCGCGCCCCGATAACTTCGCCTTCATCCAGGCCAACATGCTCGAGGGGCTGCCATTCCCTGACAATAGCTGTGACTTCACGCACCAGCGGCTGGTGATCGTGGCGCTGCCGACGGACCAATGGGTGCGGCAGCTCCAGGAGTTGCTGCGGGTGGCGCGGCCCGGCGGCTGGGTGGAAGTGGTGGAGGGTGACCTGCTGCCGGGAGGGCCAGGCCTTCAGACGCTCAACGCGCTGGGCGAGAGCCTGAGCCAGCGGGGGGGATGTCCTTCACGAACGCCAGCAGGATCGCGGACTACTTGCAGGCGGCGGGAGCGCGTGGAGTGGAGCGGCGGCTGGTGACGCTGCCGATCGGAAAGATAACGGGGGCGCCTGGGCGCGATGGCTGAGACCGACTATCTGGCGATCCTGAACAGCGTGCGGCTTTCTCATTAGTCAGGGCGCGATCACGGAGGAGCGGCACAACCAGTCGCTCGCCCAGGCGCAGGCCGAGCTAGCCAGCGGGAAACTGGCGTGGCCGTTCTACATCACCTATGGGCAGAAGTGACGACGCGGCGCGCGGTCGCGTGGAGGGGGCGCGGCCTGCTCTTTGATAGGAGCGGGCAGCGTCTGGATGGCGTGTGAGGCGCCGGGCGAATGGCTTGAATCGCTTGAATGGCTGGTGGCGCCTCACGGGCGTGACATCGTGGTTGCGAGGCTTTGTCCTTGACGCCGCCGCCGGCCCCACCGCCCGGCGGCCCGTTCGACGTTGCGTTTGACGGTCACCAGCAGCATGCGCGCCACCAGGAAGTCGGCAGGCGGCAGCAGCGCCCACGCGAGGGCGCGATAGAGGGCTGGGCCTCCAGTTCCCCGCGTTCGCAGGATGAGCCGCGTCGTGTCCGGGGCGGGGGCGCGCAGGACGAATACCCAGCCCAGCTCGCTGTGGACGCCGAGCCTGGGGTTGTCCCTCAGCGCTCGGGGTAACCATACCGTGCCGTGTGTGGTTGAGTAGAGAGCCAGCGTCCGCTGTGGCTCCAGCGCGATGACGGTGAAGTAGGCCGAGCCTGGGGGGCCGTCTGGAATGACGTCGCCCACGGCCAGGCGCTGCAGCTCCGGGAGAATTCGGGCGACCCGTGGCATGTCAGTACGCCAGATGTAGCGGTCCACCAGGCGATACCACCAGTCGTTCGTGTACCATCCGGCTCGCGTATAGCCCATCTGCACGAGCCAAGGCCATACCTCGGCTACAGGGGCGCCGATGGTGACGGCGTGTGTGGTTTGGACCACCGGGTGGGGGACCATCTCATCGCCAGGCAAAGGCTCTCGCGTCTCAGCGTCGGTGGCCCCCCAACGGTTACCCAGGCGGCGCAACATCATGTATGCGCACGCGCCAGCCAGCGCCACGAGCAGGCCAACTGCCCCAAAAGCGCCACCAGCCCGGTACCTCATCCTGGCGACCCTCCTCTCGACCGGTGTCGATGTCATGAGCACGCTCATCCCGCCCTATCATGCGGGGGGCGAGATACCTGTGACGTCTGACGACTCTTCTTACCTTATCGCGAGATGCGGCGCGCGCTGGTGGCGCCGCGCCTGTCTTACGCTGTCTTGCGCCACGCCACCTCACGCGTTGGACTGATGTCACCAGGGGGCGCTAGGACTGGGATGTGAGGCCCTGCTGCTGGGCGGCGTCCTTCGTCGCGTCCTTCGCCGCGTCGGCGGCCTGCTGGGCGACCGACTGGGCCTTCTGCATGGTGTCCTGGGCGACGCCCTGGGCCTTCTCGACGACGGTTTCGCGGGCCTGGCCCATCAGCCGGTTCTCGGGCTCGGTCTCGGGAATGGCCATGCCGACGACCGCTCCAGCGGCGAACGCCAGGCCGGTCATCGCCAGCGGGTTCTCGTCCCATGTGCGCTCCAGCCAGCCGCGGGCGCGCTGCGCCTGGTATTGGGCCTGTTCGGCGAGCTGGCCGGCTTTATCCTGGGCCTGGCTCGCCATCTGCTGCGCCTGGTCGGTCACCTGGCTGGTCATCTGGGAGGCCTTGTCGGTGGCCTGGCCAGTGACCTGTGAGGCTTTATCCCTGACGCGGTCGGTGGCGCTGGCCTGGTCGCCCTGATCAACGGGAACCCGGTAGGCCGGTCCACCATATCCCCCGCCTGAGACGCGATAGCCATCGTAGCGCGGCTGGCTCGGCTGGTTATCGGGCATATTCTCGCGGCTCTTGAAGAAGAGCCAGCCAAGCCCGATGCCGGCAAGCGCGGCGGGAATGGGGTTCTCACGAATCGTCGCCATGAAGCCCCGCCCCGCGCTCTTTGCTGTGCCTGTCGCTTGACTTACCACCTGTTCCGCCTTCCCGATGGTGGCTTCCCGCACGGTATCCTTCGCCTCGCTGGCGAGGCGCTGCGGGCTGAGCCGTTCCTGAATCCGATCAATCGTCTGGCCCATCTGGGCGCGCGTGCCCTCGATGTCGCCGCGAATCTGGTTGGGGTTGTCGCTCGTCTCCTCTCCGGCGGACGGCACGGCGTGCTCAAGATAATCTGAGCGCTCCACGTATGGGGGGTCAATATCCGGGTTCCCGCGCGGCACGTAGCCCTCGTCGCCATACATGCGGTCGCCTAGCTGGTCTGTTGTTTCGCCCATTGCGCAGTCTCCTTTAGCGTGTCCACGGTCTGCTGTGGCGCCAGGCTGGTCTTCGTCAGGCGGTCCCGGCCGCGCACGACCAGGAACGCGCCAACGCCAGCGACGATCACGCCGACGATCAGCGCGGACACCCACATCGGTATCCAGATACCGAGCAACAGCATCAGCGCCACCAGGATCATCAGGAACCCGGCGTAGGCGACAGCGCCGCCCACCGCGAGGTATCCCGCGTCCTTGCCTGCTTCGCGCGCCTTCTGCGTCATCTCGGTCTTCGCCAGATTCACTTCCTGGCGGACGAGCGCGCTCATCTGGCGGGTGAGCTCTGAGAAGAGCTCGCCGAGTGAGCGGTCGTCGCTTCGTGTATCCATCCCGCATCTCCTTTCAGAGAGGACTCATGCTCACGTCATCAGCGCCCGCGACGGCGCATGGAGATGGCGCGAGCTAGGGGATGCGCCCTGATTGCGTTTCGGCGCGCCACTCCTGAGTCGTCATGTCATCGCGTGGGTAGTCGTGGCGATACTGATGGCTGTAGACATCGGCGCTGCCATACCGTCCAGCGCGGTAGATGGGCCTGCCACGACCGCTGGGCTGGGGCGCGCTGCTCTTGAAGAAGCGGGCGCCGATCACACCGAGCACGAACGCCCCACCCAGGATCACCGCCGGCTGGCGCCGCGCGAAGTCCTGGACCTGGTCCAGCATCTCGCCGACGTCGCGCTGACGCAGATACGAGGCGAAGCGGTCTACCTGCTCGGTCGCCATTTCGGCGTACTGCGCCAGCGACTCGTGGTTGCTCTGCCGGAGCTGGCCCCCCACCTGACTG
>DASTKI010000068.1:0-3961 GCA_035716045.1 Ktedonobacterales bacterium | reverse complement strand
CGCCCAGAGCGCCGCCAGCAAGATCACCGCCGCCCTGCCGGAGCGCTTGCGGGTGGACGTGGCCGCGCTGCGCGAGCGCATCCTGGTGGGGCCAGCGGGCGAGGCGCTTCAGCCGGAGAGCGCCGCGACGCTGCGCGCCTTGCGCGGCGCTGTGATCGCCTGCCAGCGCGTGCGCTTCCGCTACCACACCCGCTACCCCACGAGCGGAGACCGCCGCGACGAGCCGCTCTGGCGCGTGGCCGACCCCTACGCGCTCATCCGCGTCCGTGGCGCGTGGTATCTCAACGCCTACTGCCACCTGCGCAAGGACCGGCGCAACTTCCGCCTGGAGCGCATCGAAGCGCTGACCGTGCTCGATCAGCGCTTCACGCCACCCTCCGGCCTACAGGTCCGCCCCCGGCGTCCAGAGGTCAAGGAGGGCTTCGAGGCGCGCATCCTGTTCGATAGCGAGGCCGCGCGCTGGGTGCGGGAATCGCCCTCGTTCTTCACCATCGCGCAGGAAGACGCCGCCGATGGCGGTCTGCTGGTCACCCTGCGTGTACCCGACGAGGAGCGGATCATGCAGTGGCTGCTCGGCTGGGGGAGCCACGCCCGCGTGCTCGCGCCCGCCGCGCTGCGCCAGCGCATGGGCGCCGAGGCCGCCGCGCTGCTCCAGCTCTATTGGCCCGACTGAGCCGGCGCGGTCCAATTCAGCGAGCGCTCAGAACATAAACGGGATGAAGCGCTTGGTACGGCGCATGTAGTCCACGTAGGGCTGGCCTAGCGCCGCTATGAGTGCGCGCTCTTCCACCCGAACACGGTAGAGCATGCCGATCAGGCTGATGGTGAGAACCGCGACCACGCTGGCCCAGTTCGCCAGCGCCAGACCTATGCCGAGTAGGGTGAGCAGCATGCCGCTGTATGCGGGATGCCGCACGAAGCGATACGGCCCGGATTGCACGACCGCTTGCGCGGACCGCACTGCCACGTCAATGGTGAAGTAGCGACCGAGGGTGAGGATGGCCCACCAGCGAAGCATGGCGCCGAGGACGATCAGCGCGATGCCGACAATCGTCACCTGGGGCCGGAGCCAGGGAATCGCCGCGCCGGTCCAGCCGCTTGCGAGGGCGTAGGCCACGACCACGCCAACGAGTAGCGAGCCAACCACCACGTAGACGGACCCCCGATCCTGCTTGCGCGCAGTAGGATCGCGCGCGGAGCGCCACCAGAAGGAGCCGATCCGCTCGGGGACGGCCCAGATGAGCATCGCAATGACGAACGCGACGGTATAGGCGGGCGTGGAGAGGACGAGCGGGCGCATGCGGCAGGTCCTTTCGCTGGGCGTCGCTAGCATCTCCTGGAGATGGGCTCCGCTATCGGGAGCGGGTGAACCTCTCCTTCATGGGAGCAGGGCAGGCGCTTCATGGTCCTCTCGCTGGCTTGGCGCGGATCCTCTGACCCCACCAGTCGCCAGGTTCGACCGATGGGGTCAGAGGACCGTTTGAACGGTATCAGCTTCTGCCACTTGCTTCAGGTACCGATTCCTCGTGAGCAGGAGTCCTTGCATGTAGCGCGTGAGTATCAGCGCTTCAATTACCCTCCCAAGGATCCCCAATGGGGCTCGGAATGTGAACGTATCAATCATGAGCGTTCCCGATGGTTGAGGGACGAAGGCATGGTGATGCTTCAGTTCCTGAAAAATTCCCCGGATCATCTCATCAATAAAGTAATGCGGGCGCTCATACGCCGTGATTTTGGTGGTGAGATACTGCTTGATGCCAAAATGGACCGCTTCCCACGTCACGGTATCCCCCAGGCGCATGACGCCGGTGGTCACTCCAGCAATCGGGCGCTCGTGGGTATGCGCCACCGAGTGGCGGTGGAGGTCAACGCTGAGCGACAGATCGAAACACCGGTCTGGCGAAGCGGCAATCAGCGTTTCGAGGTGAATGGTAGGCATCCTTCGAGTGCTCTCCTTGGCCCTTCGCTCTGAGGGGTGAGCCAGCAGCAGAAGATAAAAAGGCGCTGCTTGTAGTATAGCGTCATGCCGCCGAGGAGGTCGCGCTTGGCGGCGTCTGGCGCCATCCACCGCCTGGAGACCACTGGAGATAGATGAGGAGCCCCGCCCAGACGGAGGCAAGGAGAGCGATGGTGAACCCTAACCCCGCGGTCCAGCTTTGCGCTGGGTCATTGATGAGAAAGCCCTCGCCAGAGGCATCACGGTGAGAAAGAGCTGGGCATACCCGTAGATCGCGCCACCACTGACCGCGACGCCAAGCAGGAGCGTCACGCTCGGCGCAAGCGCGCGTCGCGCCCGCGCCGTCGCCAGACAGTAGCCCACAAACGTGAGATACGCCAAGCCGAGCAGCGCAGCGGTCGGAATGATGAGTCTCAACGCGCTGGAGAGATACCAGGGGAAGATGCGCGCCGCTGGCGGGCACGAGTCATCGCAGACGAATTGGGCAAGCAACGCTTCACCCAAGCCAATTATGATCCTTACCACGAGCGCGCAGCTCCCGAAGAACCGCGACAGGTACAGTAGGGCAGCCACGACAATCGTCGCCGTGACAACCTCCGTGGCGTATCTCGCCAAAGCGCCTGTTCTCTGACGCTCACTTACTCCTGAACAACATCCTGTCGCTTGCAGCATCCAATGCGAAAAGCAACCTATCTGTGCGGCGGCGCTGCGGAAAACAAGAATATGGGCGTAGGGGCAGCACGCGCAATACAAGAAATGCTTAGCTGAGTACCGACAGAAATGCACACCGTGATTCGTCAGACTGACCCCGATATGCGGATGAACGCGCGGACATGCTCCCGCGACGAATTCCGACGAATTTCTTTGGGCGCCCAAAACTTGTTGCCATACTGTTGTCACACCGCCGTCGCATACTAAAAGCGTGAAGAGCGCCGGGCCAGACCGGGCGCGGCGCGATAGGAAACCGATACCACAGGAGGCGTTCACATGACGCAAACACTGGTTCGAGAGGTGAACATCGTGATCGTTCGCGTCCCCGATATCGCGGCGGCGCGCGCGTTCTACGGCGAGACGCTGGGCCTGCCCATCAAGGGCGAGGCGCCCAACTTCCTGGTGGTTGATCCGATAGACGGCCAGGGCGCGTCGTTTGGGGTGGGCGTTGGCGAGCCCAGCGGGACCGGCCCGGAGATCTGGTGGCGCGTGGATGACACGGACGCCTTTTACGCGGCGCTCGTCGCCAAGGGCGCGCGCATCGTCGAGGAGCCGAAGGACCAGCCGTTCGGGCGCGCGGTCGCCTTCGCCGACCCGGCGGGCAACATCCTGCACGCCTACCAGCCGCGCTAGCCCAGGGCGCTTTCTCCTTTCGCTCACTCAGGCCCATCTCCGGCGGGCGGCCGGAGATGGGCCGCATCGCGCCCGCGCCATCCCCGCAAACTCACCTCCCACATCCGGGTGTATCTGTGCGATAGTATGCACGTCGCGCGAAGGAGCGAGACCATGCCATGCCATGCCGCATGTGTGGCGGCTCCCGCGCTGGAACGCTGTGGGCCATATATTCAGGCCGCATTCCACGTCCATATCTGGGCCATACCCCTGGCCGGGAACACGCTGCGCGCTGTCATCATGTGATGCGTGGGGCGCTCGCGAGAGCGCGTGTAGGAGAGAATGCGCCATGTCCCATCTGATTCCTTCCAGCCAGCAGGCCTCCTCGCTCGATCGCATTCCGCGCGCCTCCGAGTTGCCACTCTCCGGCCCACCATCCCAGGCCCCCACCGACCCTGAGCCACTCACCAGCCCGCCGCTCGATGTTGAGGCCGCGCTGCGCGGCGAGCGGCTGCGCATCCTGGTCCTGGCTGCCGAGTGCGCGCCGTATGTGAAATCCGGCGGCGTCGCCGATGTCATCGGCTCTCTCACCCACGCTCTGCGCCGCATGGGACATGATGTGCGCGTCGCCCTGCCGCGCTACGGCCTCATTGACCCCGCTAGCTGGGACCTGCGCCCGCT
>DASTKI010000067.1:0-13276 GCA_035716045.1 Ktedonobacterales bacterium | reverse complement strand
TGGGGCATCCGCTGGGCGCCTCGGGCGCGCGGCTGGTGACGACGCTGACGCACGAGCTGGGGCGGCGCGGCGAGCGCTACGGGCTGGCGACGATGTGCATCGGCGTGGGGCAGGGCATCGCGACGGTGATCGAGCGGCTGTGAGGCGGAGGGTGGCGGGGCGTGGCCATGAATGGCCGGCGCACGGAGCGAGGCATGAATGCCGTGCGGGCTCTCTGAGTGGGCGAAGGCGCGGGCAGAGATGCGGGGCGCATAAGGCGCATGAAGCGGCGGTGGTAGTGGGGCAATCGCCCCAGGCTACCACCGCCGCACTGCGTCTCGCCGCTACGACTTCTGACGGAACATGTCGCCCAGGTCTTCGAGGGGGCGCTCCGCCTGATTGGCGAGGCCGCCGCCTGGCTGGCCGCTGAGCGCGCTGTCTATCTGGGACGCGATGGGGCTGGGGAGCCTGTCCTTGATAAAGCCAACCACCACCTGCACGGCCTGAACCGCCTTGTCGTGTGAGATGCCCACACGCTCAGATACCTGATTCACCAGTTGTTCCATGTGCGATCTCCTTCTCGTAGCGTATCGGGAGTATCGAGGCTTCGCCGGGGTCCGGCTGGTCTCTTGTGGGCCGTTCACCACAGCGCCATATGTGAGGGACGCAGCACTATTCGTGCCGGGACTGGCAGGCGCGCCGTATGTGGCGGGGGCGTGATGGCTGATCGGTCTATCGGTGAGCGAGGGCGGGAAGGCGTTCGCTCACCACCGAGTCAAACGGCTGATACACCTGAAACATGCGTGTGCGCACGATATCCAGGGCGCCTGCGGGGAGCCAGACGCCAAGGAAGGCGAGCAGTCGGGATTTGGGGCCGACGGGGTAGCGCGCCTTGGGGGCGCGCGCGGTGAGGGCGTGATACACGGTCTGCGCCATCACGTCGGGGCTGACTCCCTCCTCCTCCAGTTTGAGAAACGCCTGCACAAACGCCCGGTAGGTGGCCGCGTAACGGGCTTTGCCTTCGGGAGAAAACGCGCTCACCATCGCTTCACTGTCAGTCACGAGCTTGTCTACGGCTGGCGTGTGGATACTGCCGGGAGCCACCAGCGCGACGTGGATGCCCCACGGGCGCAGCTCCATGCGCAGGGCGTCATTGATGGACTCGATGGCGTATTTCGAGGAGCAGAGAGGGCCTCCGAAGGGCAATGTGATCTTCCCCCCGACCGAGCCGACGTTGATGATACGCCCACGCGCCGCGCGGATCAACGGAAGAAAGGCCTGGGTCACCGCCACTTGCCCGATGACATTGATCTCGAACTGACGCCGTAGCTCGTCCAACGGAACCAACTCGATCGGGGCCGTGACCCCTACGCCCGCATTGTTGACGAGGCCCACGAGTCCGGCGTCCCCAACGGTTTCGTGAATGGTCCGGTACGCCTCGGCAATCGTGTTTTCATCGGTCACATCGAGGATCACCGGAATCAGCCGCGACGATCCTGCCTGGGTGAGCATCTGCGCGTCACGCTCCTTGCGAACTCCGGCAAAGACGGTATAGCCCGCCTGGGAGAGGAGCAGCGCGCAGGCTTTCCCCATGCCAGAGGACGCCCCAGTCACCAGGACGGCGCCGGTAGGCTTGTTCATGATAACGCTCCTTTTTACTGTTCAGTTGGTGAAGAGGCGGCGCCCAGAGTGGCCTCAACGATGGCGTCTATGCTGCTCGCTTCGGGCATTTTGGGCGCCTGGGTGGTGAGCCAGAGGCCGTCAAAGATGGCGTAGGTCAGCAAGGCGCCCAGAAACATGCGCGCGATCGCTTCGAGATCTTTGTCCTGCTGGACGACTCCATGCGCCTGCCCATTGCGCAGCAACGTCAGGAGGTAGTTCATCGCGGGCTCTGGGACCGTCTGGCGGAACAGCGCGCCCAATTGGGGAAAGCGTGGCAGCTCAGCCATCGTGAGGCGAATGAGCGCCAGGTAGTCCGGTTGCAGCATGTTTTCCAGGATTTCCCGCGCGACGGCGCGTAGGAGCGTCCGGAGCTCCGCCGCGCTCGCTGGCGCGGGTGCGGCCTGCATGAACTGGCGCAGGCCCCCGCGTTCAACGGTGAGCGAGCGAAGGACGTCTACGAACAGGTCCTCTTTGCTGGCGTAGTAGCGGTACAGGGTTTCTTTGGAAGCGATGCCAGCGGCGGCCAGGATCGCATCGGTGCTGGTTCCCAGGAAGCCATGCTGGAGGAAGAGCTGTTTGGCGGCGTCGCGTATCTGCGCCCGCTTCTTCTCCGTTTTCTCCGTTCGCGCTGAGGCGACTGAAGGCTCGTTCATCGGGTCCTCCAAAACGTATCGTACCGTACGGTACGATTATGAACGAAGGCGAGCGCTTTGTCAAGGCTTTATTCGATGTGTGCAGTAAGAGGGTGAGAAATTCGCTCTGGGGAAGCCGCGTCTCGCTCCAACCGCAGGAGCGTAATTCAGGCGTCACTGGCCGCTTGGGGCGATAGCTCTGGAACCGGCCAGTGACGCCTGCCCGTTAGGAGAAGAGTTCGGGCTGGCTGGAACGCAATGCGATCAAATCAGGGTCGTCGCGCGCGAACTCCATTAGAGATGGATAGAGCGCCAACGCCTGCCGCACTGACGTTCCGGCGCTGTCAAGCTCGTCGTGCGTGGCGTAGAAACAGGCTAGGTTATAGAGCACTGACCCCTTTAGCGCCGATGGCGTCTCATCCTGTATTACTCGCTTAGCCCAGGCCTCATAGACCCCCAGTGCTTGCGGGAAATCCCGCCGGTCGAGATAGTATTGCGCCAGATGTTGTTGCGCATGCTCATAGCAATAGCCCATGAACACGGTGTAGAGCGGCCTGCCGCCGGGAATCCAATCAAACCGGCCAAAGTCGGTAAGCGCATCATCGCCTAGCTGGCCTGTGAGCGCGCTGAGCTCGGTATACGCCTGGTCAGATTCTGCCAGGACTTCGGACCAGGGACGCTGCCGATGGCTCGCAAAGACGGCCAGATTGAGCCGCTCGAAGTCGTCCATCCCGGCGGGTGTCTCATGCCGCAAGATGGCCCGCACCTTGAGGAGGAGTTGCTGGCGCCAGAAGGTCAGATGGGCGATGTGATCTTTCGCCGACCAGCAGCCCGGCGAGCCGATGGCGTCCCGCTCCGATGAAGTGAGCGCCTGGGTAAAGGCGTCCTGCGCAAGGCGGGCATAGCGCAAGAGATCGAGCAAGATCGGCGTGAACGGACGTTCGCTCATGGTTGGTGTTCCTCGCTGCTTTCCCATGCGGCGCTGCTCAGCGCAATCCGGCGCATGCCAGAAAGCGCGCGTCGCCATGTATGGGAGCCCATCACGTCAGTGATCAATAGGCGGAAAGTTGAGGCGGAACACCTTGAGGGAGGCGCAGGCGTGGATTACGCCGCGTCAGTCGAATTTCGTACATGCCCTGACATACAGGGCGCAGGAACATCCGCTCATGAGCCCTTCAGCGCATCACGCGTCTACCTCGAAGGTGGGTCGCCTCCTGGAAATCATCCTGTGTCTCATGGCTTGACCCTCCTTTCTCAGTCTGAAGGTACGCCGCGCATGCACATCATAACTCAATGGCGCCGCCCGCTTCCAGTTTCAGTCAGCCTCCCAGCCTCCGTTAGGCATTCTGCTCGGAAGGCGCGCCTATTCTTCGCGGCGCTTGATGAGTAGCCAGTCGTGGGGACGGTGGGCCATGCGGACCAGGGCGTAGGGGCCGCGCAGGCGCTCGCCGTGCAGGACAAACGCCAGCTCGTCATCCGTACGCTTCTCCAGCGTGTAGGTTCCGTGGTCCCAGATGGCGACCGTGCCGGCGCCGTACTGGCCTTCGGGAATCACGCCCTTGAAATCGATGTAGCTCAGCGGGTGGTCCTCCACCTGGACCGCCAGGCGGCGGTCGCCCACCCGCTCCGGCGGGCCTTTGGGCACGGCCCAGCTGCGCAGCGCGCCGTCCATCTCCAGCCGGAAGTCGTAGTGCAGCCGCCGGGCGTGGTGCTCATGCACGACGAAGCGCGGCGCGTCCATCGCCCTCGCCTCCTCGTCTCCTCCAGCGCCTATGCGCGTCCCGACAGGCGCCTATGCGCGTCCCGGCAGGGCCAAGCCACTAACGGCGATGCGCGAGCTGGCCCGCTACTGCGTCCGCAGCGTCAGGGAGCCCAGCGCCACGCTGGCGGAGATGGTCAGGGTGGGCTGCGCGCCTTCCACGGCGGCGGGCGTCCAGAATGCGCCGTCGCGGTGGGTGAAGCCTTCGGCGGGCTCGATATGCCCCAGTGGCATGTCCGCCGTGATCCGGGCGGCGGTGGCGGCGGGAATCGTGACCGTGACCGAGGAGAGGCCCGTCGAGACGCGCACGTGGGCGTCTCGCTGGAGCGTTCCGCCGAAATCGAGCTTGTACTCCGCTACCCCGCCCTCGATGATGATCTCGGCGCAGTTCGCGTTCGCCAGGTTGCGCAGCTCCGTGCTGCCCGCGCCCGCGCTGATCTCCAGCAGGCTCATCGGCTGCGGGTTGGGAGCGGAGAAATCTATCACCGTCTTGCCCGCTCCATGTTTCAGCGCCAGATGGCTGATCGGCAAGCCGCCGAGGTCTAATGTGTTCTCGCTTGCGCCGATCTCGATTGTCAGCCGGTAGGGGCGGGCATTGCCGAGCGCCAGCTCATAGATCGGCGGGGCGAAGCCGCGCCCCGACCAGAGCGCGCCCCAGAACCCGGATGGATGCTGGTCCTCCGTAATCCTGACGTCGCCGCCCTCCTGGATGACGCGTGGCGGCCGTACGCCGGTTGGGTCTTTGTGGGCGCCGGTGATCCAGGCGTCGCCCGCGCCCGGCGTGAGCTTGAGCTGGCACGCCCCTTCGGTGATGTGGATGCGCAGGTCGGGCGCATCGGGGTATGCGACGTTGATCGGGGTGATCTTCTCCGTCGCTTCCGCGCTGGTCATATAGCTTCCTCGGGATGTACCCGCGCGGCGTCGCCGCGCCTCTCCTCGTCTCTCCAGCCCTGGCGATCTTGGAGCGCCAGGGCTACGTGTTGCGATGCGCTCATTACCGCAGAAAGGGCGCCCGCTCGCGGGGGCAAGGGCCAGGCGTCACAGAGATGTGAGGCTCGGCGGGCGCCGGGGGCGGAGCTATCGCCTCTGGGCCGTGCCGGGCCCTACATGTGGGACAAGGGCATGCAGGCGAGATGAGAGAAGGGCGGGCAAACGACGGAGGCGCTGGCGCGTACGATTGCGCCAGCGCCTCCGTCGGGCGCTGAACTTCGCGGCTAGACCGCGCAGGGCGGCGGCGCCTCAGCGCTTCAGCGCGTGATTACAGGGGAGCGTTGGGAACGAAGACCTTGACGATGCGCGGGATGGCGGGGCCGAGGACGACAACGAAGATCGAGGGCAGGATCAGGAAGGCCATAGGAAAGAGCATCTTAATGGGCGCCTGCTGGGCCAGACGCTGGGCGCGCTGGCGGCGGCGCACGCGCATCTCCGCCGACTGGACACGCAGGACGCGGCCCACACTGGCGCCGAGCTGCTCGGCCTGGACGATGGCCCCAACGAACTGGCTGACATCCTCGACGCCGGTACGGTCAGCCATCTGGCGCAGCGCGTCGCGCCGGGCGATGCCCAGGCGCATCTGCTGGAGGACGCGGCCAAACTCGCGCGAGAGCATGTTGTTGGATTTGGAGACGATGCGCCCCATCGCCTGATCGAAGCCGAGTCCGGCCTCGACGCTGATCGTCAGCAGATCAATCGTGTCGGGCAGCGCGTTGGAGATCTCCAGCTTGCGCTGGTCGGTCTTGCTGCGGAGCCAGAGGTCGGGGGCATAGTAGCCGAGGACGCCGAAAAGCAGCGCGAGGATGATGATGCCGCCGAAGGAAGGGTGCGAGAGGAACGCGAACAGCCCGGCGAGCGCCAGACCGATCACGAGGCCCATGCCCTTCATGCCGACGAAGTCCGAGACCTGCGTCTGCCCCTGAAGGCCAGCGTTCGACAGGCGCTTCTGGATGCCGTCGAGTGACGAGGAGGGCGTCAGGCGGGCGAAGCCACGGGCGATGGCGGCCATCATCGGGCGCATGAAGCGGTCCCAGAAGGGGGCCTGCATCTCATATTCGTCGAGCGTACGCGCGGGCCGGGCGACCTGCGAGAGGCGCGCGTCCATTGGATCAACGCGGCCGCGACTGGACATGCCGAAGATCAGCAGCAGGATGCCGAAGAAGGTCAGGAAGCCCGCCAATGGGCCGAGCACTACCGCGAGCGGCATAAAACACTATCCTCCAGGCGCTCTCAGGCTCTCTCGAACGCCGATCAGACCTTGATATCTACGATGCGGCGAATGATGAGCAGGCCGGCCAGCACCATCACGCCGCTGCAGCCGACGAGGAAGTAGCCGAACCAATGCGTTTCGGTGAACATGCCGAGCATATAGGTGGGGCTGATGATGAAGAGCAGTAGGCCCAGGCCGACGGGTAGGCCGGCGATGATGTAGCCTGAAAGCTGCTGCTGCGCCGTCAGCACGCCGACCTCGCCGATCAGCTTCATGCGCTCGCGGATCGTGGTGGCGATGACCTCCAGCACTTCGACGAGGTTACCGCCGACCTCACGCTGGACGTTGACGGCGGTGACCAGAAGGTTCAGGTCTTCGGACTGCATGCGGTCTACGAGATGCGTGAGCGCTTCTTCCGGTGAGAGGCCGATGCCGACCTCGCGCACGACGCGCTCGAACTCCTGCCGGGAGGGCTCGGGGCCTTCACGCGAGACGAGCTCGAGGGCTTGCATGAAGGCGTAGCCAGTACGCAGGGCGCCTGCCATGAGGTTGATCATGTCGGGCAGTTGCTCGTTGAACTTCTGCCCGCGGGCGCGGCGGCGGTTGGAGACCCAGATGCGGGGGCCGTAGATGCCAGCCAGCAGGAGCAGGAGCGCCAGCATCGCGCGGCCCAGGATGGTGGAGAGCGGCATGGCCAGGCCGACGAGCATGCCCACGCCCGCCAGTACGCCGCTGAAGATGCGGAACTCGCCGGCGGTGATTTTCAGATCGGCCTGAGCAAGCTCGCTCGCGAGGCGGTAGGTGGACGTGCGTGTAGGGTCAGTTGGCACGGCTTCCCGCTGGCCACGCTGGCGACCGCGCTGCCGCGCGCGCTTCTCGGCCGCCATCTCGGGAGCGGCGGCGACGACGCCCGCCTCGCGCAGGCGGTCGCTGACGGCGTGCGCGCGGGCGTCAATGACGCGCTGCAAGCCGAGAAACAGCAGGATGATGCTCAACGCTACCAGCGCGCCCACGCCGAGCGCCTGATTCGAGATCGCCGCCAGGGTGAGCAGCGCGGCGAACGGCGCAGCGGACGCCAGCGCGCCCCAGCCGAGTGAGATGGCTACCATAGATCCTGTATCCCGCAATCGCTGGAGGCTACCCGCGCCAGTTGGCGCCGTCGCCGTAACCGAACATTTGTGGTGGCAGATGGATGTTGGCGAGCTCGAATTCTTCGATGAAGGAGGGCCGGATGCCGGTTGGCCGCAGTCTGCCGAGCACGCGGCCATTTTCGTAGCCAGCCTGCTCGAAGACGAAGAGGTCCTGGAGCGTGATGACGTCGCCCTCCATGCCAACGATCTCAGTGATATGGGTGACCTTGCGCGAGCCGTCGCGCATGCGCTCCTGGTGCACGATGAGGTTGATAGCGCTCGTGACCTGCTCGCGGATCGCGCGCAAGGGCAGGTCCATGCCAGCCATGAGCACCATCGTCTCGATGCGGCGCAGGGTGTCGCGCGGCGAGTTGGAGTGCAGCGTAGTGAGGCTGCCGTCGTGGCCGGTGTTCATGGCCTGGAGCATGTCGAGCGCCTCCGCGCCGCGGACCTCACCGACGACGATGCGGTCGGGGCGCATGCGCAGCGCATTCGCCACGAGATCGCGGGCGGTGATGCGCCCCTTGCCTTCGATGTTGGCGGGGCGGCTCTCCAGTGGGATGACGTGTTCCTGGCGCAGCTGGAGCTCGGCGGCGTCCTCGATGGTGATGATGCGCTGGTCGCCGGGGATGAAGCCAGAGAGGACGTTAAGCAGGGTCGTTTTGCCGCTGCCAGTGCCGCCCGAGACGATCACGTTGAGACGCACCTCGACGCAGGCGCGTAGGAAGTCTATGGTGGCGGCGGTGGCCGTCTCCAGGCGGATGAGATCATCCGGTGAGAGCGGGCGCTTGGAGAATTTTCGGATGGTGACCACCGGGCCGATGAGCGAGAGTGGGGGGATGATGATGTTGACGCGCGAGCCATCGGGCAGGCGGGCGTCAACGAAGGGCTGCGACTCATCCACGCGACGGCCCAGAGGTGAGACGATGCGCTCGACGACGCGCATGGCATGATCGTCGTCGCGGAAGCGCACATCGGTGCGGAAGATGCGACCGTTCTGCTCGACGAAGACGGAGCGCGGGCCGTTGACCATGATCTCAGTTACGCTGTCATCGTTGAGCAGCGGCTCAATTGGACCGTAGCCGAGAATCTCGGCGGAGATAGCCTCGAAGAGGCGCTGGCGGTCCTGGCGTGGGAGGTTGATGGACTGCTGTTCAAGGATGCGGTTGAAGAGCTCCTCGATGGTGCGCCGGACCGTCGCGGTCTGCGAGAGGTCGGTCTTGGGGTCCAGCTCGGCGATGAGCGCGGACTGGACCTTGCGCTTGAGCTCGAACAGGTTGTTCTCGCGCTGCGACGCCGCCGCGCTCACCGGCGGGGCCGCGGCGCCGCGCTGCGGCGGCTCGAACCCGCCCGCAGCGCCAGCGCGGGACTGCTGCCCGCCTCCGCCACCAAAGTGGCCGCTGGCGCCGCTCGGCGTCGAAGGGCCGATGCGCCCGGAGAGCGGGCCGCGCGAATTATCTGGATTGCTTGGGCCACCCCAGTTAGCGTCTCGTTCGCCGTCTCGTCTGAACATGCTCTCGTCCCCCTGCTGAACCCAGCGACACGCGCCAGCGGCCAGCCCGCGCGCGTCTCGCCGCGCCCAGCCGCGCTCTCCCTTGGCGCGACGCTGGCGCGCGCCCCCGCGCCAGCGTCACGCGCCTCCTCCGAATCGCCTCCGAATGCCTACGGATGCCTCATGGATCTCGTGGATGGCTCCTGGGCGCGCCTACCATCCCCACCAGCCCCTTCCAAACACATGCGCCAGCGCCCCGGGTCTTGTGTGTGATGACGCTCGCTTCGCACTATATGGCGGGCGCATGCGTCCGTCAATGAAACGGGCTGAGAGTCCCAAGCGGCGCGCCGGCGGACGCATGGATACACGCGCAGACCTGCGCGGCGCCATAGCCTGCCTGTCGCTGGACACGCGCCAGCCGCTTCTGTCCGTCCGCCATCCTTGTTCGCTGAGGAGCGCGGCGGGGGCGCGCTGGCGCGCGGCTTTCGCTCGTTGTAATGACTATAACGACTGACAGAGATAAATCATGCAGTCATGGGGAGAACAGGGGCATATCCGCTTATGGCGACGATTACCTGTCCGGTCTGCGGACGGCGCGTCACGACGACGGGAGCGTCGGAGGCGCCGTCGCGCTGCCCGGCCTGCGGGGCCGCGCTCCTCGCTCAAGACGATTCGCGCGACGACAGCGATACCCGCCCGGTCCCGCTGGAACAGCTCCCAGCCACGGCCCCGCCTGCGGCGCGGGATAGCGGCGAGACGCGCGACCTTCCGGCGTCGGCGCTGCCGCGGTTCGTGACGGAGAAGACAGAGGCGAGGACAGCGGCGCGGGGGACGGCCAGACGGTTCTGGGGTGGGGTGGGCGTTGTGGCGCTGGTGGCGCTGCTGCTGGCTGTGGTGGCGGGGGCGGCGCTGATCGTCAATAATGGCGGGCTGCCGTTCGGGCAGCAGGCGACCACCCCCACAGCGACCGCGAGCGCGCCCAGCCCCAGCGCGGCCCCAGCGACGACCACCTACAAGCGGCCCAGCCTCTACTCCATCGCCTACCCGACTGGATGGCTCATCACCGAGCGGAACGATCCGCCCGACCACTACTCGGCGAGCTTCATTGATCTGGGGAGCGGGGCGAGCCTGACCGTCACTGCGCAGCGGACGCAAGCGTACGTTGACGCTGCGACGGTAGATGACCAGTACCTGAGAAGTCTTACCGTCAAGACGGGGACGAACCCGGAGCATGTGTCGAAGCCGGAGGCGGTGGCGCTGGCGGGGCAGATGTGGACGCGGATGTCAGCCGATGTGGCGCTGGTCACGACCGCTGGGACGCGGTACGCGCACGCGGTGGTGATGACGGTCAACTACCACGGCTCTATCTACACGATCGTACGGCTGGTTCCCTGGCCGGAGAAGACAGGCGCGGGCGCGGCGTTCGCGCAGGTCGAGCAGGCGAGCTTCAAGCCGATGCTGGCGACGTTCGCGTTCCTGGGGTGAGGAAAGGCCCCCATCTGGCCTCCGGCGTTGCGTTCCTCTCCAATTAAGGTCTGGGCCACAAGCGATCAGGTTGGGGTGGGCGCCGCCTTCCTTATTGCAGAATTGCAGAACATTGCAGAACGCCTTCCTTAATAGATGCTGATATGGAGAAGGACGTAGCAGCGTGCCCGAGGGCGTGGCTGTGCGCTGAGCCCGCGGCCAATGGCGCCATGACACTCGCTCGCTGGCGCCGTATCTGCGTGGAGCGGGGCAGCGGTGGACAGCCAGCGCCCGGCGCCGCATGGTACAATGTGACCAGGCCGGAGTCACGGCGACGGAGGAGCGCTGGGAGGCTGGCTGGAACACTGGCGGAGGCGGACTGGGGATGACTGAGACGGTGACGGAGCGGGGGCTAATCATTGGCGCGCTGGCGCTCCAAGGTGATTTCCGCGAGCATCTGCGGGCCATGGAGCGGCTTGGGGCGCGGGCGCGAGAGGTGCGATTGCCGCGCGATCTGGATGGACTCGATGGTCTGATCATTCCCGGCGGCGAGAGCACGGTGATGGGCAAGTTGATGGTCGCCTACGGGCTCGACCAGCCACTGCGCGACCTCATCGCGAGCGGCTTCCCAGTCTGGGGCACGTGCGCGGGGCTGATCATGCTGGCGCGCGAGACGGACAACGCGCTGGCTGGCCAGCCGCTGCTGGCGGCGATGGACATCCGCGTTTGTCGCAACGCCTTCGGGGCGCAGCGCGAGAGCTTCGAGACGGACATCAACGCGTCGGCGCTGGGCGAGGAGCCCTATCATGCGGTGTTCATCCGCGCGCCGATTGTGGAGACAGCAGGCCCTGACGTCGAGATATTGGCCCGCATCGAGCCGGGGCTGTTCGGCGCGCCAGGAGATATTGTGGCCGTGCGGCAGGGGCCGCTGCTGGGCACGGCGTTTCACCCCGAGGTGACTGACGACCTGCGCTTCCATTCACATTTCCTGGATATCGCGCGCACGGCGGCTGTCGCCGCCCGCTCTGGCGTGGCGCATTCCTGAGCGCGTGACTCCGGGTTCCCGGGGGCTTCGTGGCCGGGAGATCGCCCGCGCGAGCGCCAGCGACCTCCCGCCGTCCAAGGGGCCACCCACAGAGACACAGGGGGCTGCGTCTTGGTGATACGGCCAGCATTGAACGTGAACTTGCCTGGCATCGTACGCGCGCTTGACCAGCGCGCGCGGACGCGCCAGAGCGAGTTCGCGACCTTTGTGGCCGCGCCGGACGATGATGAGCCCCGCAGCGGCCTCGGCGCTATCGTCACGGCGCTCTTGCCGATCACACCCCACGCGCAGACCTGGCTGGCGGAAGACCACTGGCGGCTGCTCGGCGTGGCGCAGGCGCGCGCGCGGCCCGGCGGACTGGCCTGGGACCTGGCCTATCTTGCCACCATGCCGCCCGCGCAAGGCGTCACGGATGGCGCGGCCACAAGCGGGCAGCCGCAGCCCAGCCAGGATGAGACGCTGATGGCGCTGATTCAATACGCGCTCAACGCCGCCATCGGCTCAGGAGTGCAGCGCGTCTTCGCTCGCATCGAGGATGAGCGGCCGGAGATGGAGGTCTTCGGCAAGCTCGGCTTCCAGCGCTATGCGCGCGAGTCAACCTGGGCCCTGGAGAGCGCCGCGCAAGGCCTGCGCGCGCTGGAAGACCACACCGCCGCCTCGTTGCTGAATAGCGCGCTCGGCGCTCCTGAAGCGGAGGGCGACGGCCACGATCCGCGCGCCGGGCGCGGGCCGGCGCGCCGGACGCCCAGCTTGTCGCACCCGAGCGCGGCGGTGGAGGTGTACGCGGGGATGCGGCTGCGTCCGTGGCGGCGGCACGACGGCTGGGGACTGCTGCGGCTGTATGACGCCTGCACGCCGCGCGTCACGCAGCTTGCCGAAGGCCTGACGGTTGATGAGTTTACCTATACCCGCGCGGCTGGCGGGCGGACATGGTATCTGCCGGTGATCGAACCGGCCAGCGCGGCATTCGTCCACGAGAGCGGGCCGCTGATGAGCGGATGGCTGCGGCTGCGGCAGGGGCGCGGCGAGCGGCCGCACCGGCTGGCGCTGCTGGCTCATCCCGATGAGCCGGGGGTGGCGATCGCGCTATTGCGGTTCGCGCTGCGCGTCTTCGCAGTGGACCCGCCACGACCGGTGATCTGTTGCGCGCGTGAGTATGAGACGGCCACGATTGACGCGCTGCGCGCCGCCGGATTCGAGCGGCAGGGCGCGCACGCGCTGCTGGTGCGACATCTCGCGGCGCGGCTGACCTATCCTCGCGGCGTCCCGGCGTTCCACGCGCGAAACTCACGGGTTGCCTATGACGTAAAGGGGCTTGGGACATCCCCGACACGTCTCAATGAAGGTGGTAGCGACACACTATGCCAGAAGTCATCTCCGATGATCTCAATTCCCTCCTCTCGGCGCTCCCCCCGCGTATCACCGAGGCGGTAAGCGGACTCGAGCGTCGCGCGGACCTGTTGGAGATCGTGCTCGATCTGGGCCGGCTCCCCGCGGGACGCTTTCCAGAGGGCGAAGTCATCCTTAGTCAGGAGGTGGTCACGCGGGAAGATCTGGCGTATGTCGTGGGGCGCATCGGCCAGTTTGGCGACGATAACCGGGCGGGCATCGAGCGCACGCTGCACCGCATCTCCGCCATCCGCAACCGCCGCGGCGAGGTCGTCGGTCTCACCTGCCGCGTGGGCCGCGCCGTGCGGGGCACCGTCGCCTTGATTCGCGACGTGGTGGAGCAGGGCAAATCGATCCTGATCCTGGGGCGGCCGGGGGTGGGCAAGACGACGCTGCTGCGCGAGGCGGCGCGAGTGCTGGCCGACGAGCTGGGCAAGCGGGTGGTGGTGGTGGACACCTCCAACGAGATCGCCGGCGACGGCGACATCCCGCATCCGGGCATCGGGCGGGCGCGGCGGATG
>DASTKI010000066.1:0-26141 GCA_035716045.1 Ktedonobacterales bacterium | reverse complement strand
CGCGCCCGGCGCCAGAAGATAGCTGGCGCGGCTCACGCATCTACCATTACACCACAAGCCCGCCCGCGATGCTCCACTGCTGGCGCGCCAGCCAGCGCGCCTCGAACATGCGGTACTCGACCCCGGCGATCTGCTCGTAGTCCAGGCCGCGCCCGGCGCGCGCCTCGCTAGCGATCACCGTCGGGACTGTCCCACCGAGGCGCGCATGGCGCAGCATGGCGGGCCAGAGCGCGTCGCGGATGGCCAGGATCTGCTGCTCGCCCGCGTACCAGTTGGCTCGCATGTCCACGTAGACCCGCACGAGCGCCTCGAACTCGGCGCTGGCGCGCCCGCTGAGACTCTCCAGCGCCGTCCCCGCCTCCAACTCGGCGCTCTGCTCTGGTGGAATCCAGATGACGCACTGCGGTAGGTACGCGTCGTTGAAGTCCTTGGGCCGCCCGATGAAGACGGCGCGCGAGACGCCGTAGCGCGCCGCGTCCGCCGCCGAGAGCGCGGCGAACGGGGAGACGCCGCCGACCAGACATTCCGCCAGGATGATTCCCCGCATCGCCGCCAGCGCGCCCAGCGTATCCAGCTGCCCCGGCAGCGTGATTCCAGATGGCATGTGTTTTCCTCCCCGGCGGCTCAAGCCGCGGCTAATAAAGGCCCCAGCGGGAACCCTGAACCCGCTGGGGTGCTTCGCTCCGCTCGCCTGGCGGCCGCGAAGCCCGTCTGTGCGGGCTATTCCTCAATCAGCCGCCCACGACCCGCTCGCAGAGCGCCTCCTGGTGGTCGCCGTCGAAGGTCTCCACGGCGCCGGTGATGCGGTATTTGGCTGCCGCGCCTGTCTCGGGGTCGGTGTTGCGCTCGTCGAAGAGCATGTCGCGCCGCCGCAGGAGAACCAGCGGGACGCCCTGCGTGGTCATCACCCGGACCACATCGAAAGGCCGCGCGCCCTCGAAGTCCAGCCGCTCCGCGCCACCGTCCGCCGCCTCGATCATCACCGCGACACCGGACGCCACAATCGTTCCCTCTGGCCGCTCCACGCGCACCGTCGTAAAGATCATCGCCACCACCTCACGTTCCCCTCAGGCGCCATCCCGGCCCCTGTAGGAGGGGTACGCGACGACGCCATTCATGGCGCTCCCCGCCTCCCCCCGCCACGCGCCAGGGCATTTATGCCCTGCTCGCCCCGTGCGCCGGCCCTTGAGGGCCGCGCCCCCATACCTACCATTCCATCCGCCAGGGCTGGAGCGCGGCTTTGGCCTGGATCAGCAGGATCGAGTCGCCGCTGGGGTCGTCGCGCGGGCGGGCCTGCAGCGCGAAGCTGCCCATGCGCACGAAAGCCGCGCCGCTGGGGTTGCGCCGCTGCGCCAGGAAGTCACTCACCACCCACACCACCGCCTGCCGCAGCTCGCCCGGGACGGCGCCAGGCGTGACGCCGCCGGTATAGCCTAGCGTCACCCAGCGGCGCGGTGAGCCGCCCATCAGGGCGATGGGCGGCAGCGCGCTGCCGGGAACCTCGATCAGCGAGCCGCTGGCGGTCAGCTCGACCTGGGTCACATCCACCGCCGCGCTGGCGCCGGGGAAGGCCTCGATGGTCAGTGAGGTGACGGTTTGCGCAGGGAAGTGCGCCGGACGGACGGTCAGGCCGCCATCCGGCTCGCCCCAGGCGTGGGCGCCCGGCAGGCCCCAGCGCTCCATCCGAGGCAGGGCGAACAGCGAGCGGCTGCCCGGCGCGCCCTGGCGGCAATGGTTCTCGGCCCACGCGCTGGCGCGCAGGATGATCTCCGCCAGCGCGCCCGACTGCCCCGCCTGGCTGGCGGAGACGCCCGCCGCATGGGCTAGCGCCACGCCCGACGCCGCCAGTGTCAGCGTCACGCCGTCCGGCGCCGTGACGACCTGGACGACCTCAGAGTACGGGCCATCCAATAGCCAGAGCGGCCCCGCCGCCCATCCCGCCGATGCCGTGACCGGCAGCGCCGTCGCCCCCGGCGCGACGCTCGCCGTCAGCATCGTATTCAACCCCAGCAGCGAGGCTGTTTCCTGATTGGTCGTCGCGCGCAGATATTCGCCGGTATCCAGATAGGCGTTCTGCGCCCCTGCCGCTCCCATGACGGCCTACCTCCTCCACTCCACATATCCACCCCCACAGCCGCCATGGCGCCGTGGCGCGCGCCTGGTATCAGGCCAGGCGCTCTGGCCTCCGGCTGACCAGCGCGTCAATGACGCTGACGATCAGCCACGCCAGCAGCGCATAGACGAGAATCGCCAGCAGCGTCGCGACCTCCAGCACGCTGCCGTTCGTCTGCGGGCTAGGGAAGACGCCCTCGAACGGGATGACGAACACCTGCGTCAGCCCGTAGATGAAGCTGGTGAACGCCGCGTCAGGGTTGGCGCCCAGCGCCTTCAGCGCGAAGCGAATGATGAGCAGCGCTTCCAGCACGCCGAACAGAATGTAGATGATCTGACCGGCGCGCCCGATCCTCCACCGGCGTCGCGCCGCCACGCGCTCCGCCTCGATCTCATCATAGGAAGGCCCGACAGGCCCCCGGTAGACAGGCCGCGTAGGCTCCGACGGCCAGGTCCTGCGGCGATTGTTCGGATATTCATCAGGTGACTGTACGTAACTCATCGGTGGTAAACCTCCTCGCGCTCTATCTCCGGCGCGACCGAAGCCGCGCGCAGCGAGAGCGCATAAGAGTGAGAGAGGGGGCGCAAACATGGCGCCAACCATCGTTGGGGACGCCTTAATCGGTCCTCAGCGGTCTCACGCCTTGCGTCGCGCGCATATGACGACGCGTCACAGCGCCACACACCATCCATCCCCCTCTCCCTGGCCCTTGAGGCCCGCTGTCCGCGACCCGGTCAGGTCGGACGTGACAGGCGCCGGCTGGCCAGCGTCTCGACCGCGCTGACGATCAGCCAGGCGAGCAATGCGTAGACGATCATCGCCAGCAGCGCCGACAGATCCAGCATGCTGCCGCGTGTCTGCGGGCTGGAGAAGACGCCCTCGAACGGGACGACGAACAGCTCGGTCATGCTGTAGACGAAGATCGTGAATAGCGCGTCCGGATTGGCGCCCAGCAGCTTCAGCAAGAAGCGGATGACGAGCAGCGTCTCCAGTACGCTAAGCATAAAGAAGATGATCTGCCGGACGCGCCCAGTTGACCACCAGCCCCGCCGGGGCCGCGCGCCGGGCTCCGCAGCATCGCGGGTCGGATAGCGCACAGGCCAGGCGGCGTTATCCGACTCGGTGAGCGGCCTCGGCGGTAGGATGTTCGGGCGTGTTGGCTCCGACGGCAGCGCTGGCTCCATGCCAGCCCATGGATCGCGCTGCGGCTCCGCCGGAGGCGGTATGGGATTCATGATGACTGGGTCCTCCTCGCGCCCCCGACCCAGCGCGACCAGAGTCGCGCTGGGTCGCATCTCTCAGCCATGAGAATTGCAAACCGGGCGCCAGCATGACGAGCGAAGGGCGAGGAGACTGGCCTCACCCTCCGCCCCATCTCCCCGCGAGGGGAGGGGAGGCGAGGAGGACGGGCCGCTAGAAGCTCGGATACAGGCCGCGCAGCACGCCCAGCCCGCCGAGGAAGTAGACCTTCAGCGTTTCGTCCACGTAGTCGGCGAACCGGTAATTGCTGTCGGTCAGGGCGAAATCCACGCCCCAGTACTCCTGATTGGTCTCGATCTCGACCGCGTTGGACACCTCCGGCGTCGGGAAGGGCGTCGCCAGCGGCAGGAAGACGATGTGCCCCTGCGGGCAGTAGCGATCAATGATGATTGGCATCTCTTTGCCGGTGGACTTGTTGAGGTAGCGCGTGACGCGGTATTGCGCGGTCAGTTGGCCCTGATCGGCGCTCTCACCCGCCTGGACGACGTAGCGCAGCTGGCCCGCGCCGACCACGAGGTTGGTGAGCCGCACGTTATCGAGCGGGTTCATCACAATCACGTCAGGATCGCCCGCCGCCTGGAGATACATCGAGGCCAGCAGGTTGTCCATATCGGAGAGCGCCAGCCGCCCGGTAGGATCGGCGGGCTGCGCCACCTGCGCGCCGAGCGTCGCGCCGTTGGCCTGGCTGGCGTTGAGCAGCGCCTGCGCGATTAGCCCGTCCCACATCAGCGGATTGCCCGACCCATCCACAAAGGTCTTGGCCGTATTGGCGCTCACACTGGAGAGCGCCGTCCCGGTTGTGGCGGGCGCGGCGGTGAGCGTCACCGTCAGGATGCCTGGATTGACCTCGCCAGATGGCATGGTGGTGACGCCATCCGAGAGCGTGACGGTCGCGCCGATGGCGGGCTGCGCGGCGTTCGCGCCGGAGAGGCTGGCCTGGAGCCACATCGCGCTGTCGGCGGGCTGCGTCGATCCCGTCCCGATGTAGACGTTGTACTGCGTGGCGTTGGGCACGGTGTAGATCGTGATCGCCAGCGTCGAGGTCGTCCCGGTGGTCGTCGTCTTGCTGACCGCCGAGCCGGTCGTCTCGCCCTGAGCGTTCTTCGCCGTCACTTTCACCCAGTAGGTGGCCGCAGCCAGCGAGCCGCCGGTGGCCGAGGCGGTCAGCGTCGGCGCGGGCGGAACCATGAGCAGCGTCGAGGCGCCCAGAATCCAGCGCTCCTCGGTCATCTTGAGCTGGTAGAGCAGCTCGGCGATCCGCCGCGCCCGCACATCAGCCTCCAGCGAGCGCCCACGCCACTGGGCCTGGAAACTGACCTGATTCATCAGGCCGATGGTCTGGACGGTGTTCTGCATTGGCGCGACCGCGTAGCTGACCTGGCTGGGCAGCGCGCCCTCGGCCAGCGTGCCCCAGTTACGCGCCGTGTCGAAGCTGGTGATCGCCTTCCAGTGGACGACGTCCACCCCCGCGCCGCGCCGCCGCGGCAGCATATTGACCACCGGCGTGACCACCGGGACGATCACTTTCGCTGGCCGCTCCAGCTCATAGCCCGTCAGGCCTGTGCTCGTCGTGATCGCGCGCGTCGCGTCGCTCATCGCCTCGCGTACCAGCGTCACCGTCTCGTCGCTGACGCCCTGGCCGGATCGCGCGCCTGTCGCGCTTGTATACGGTATCGTAGCCATGGTATGTGTCGCTCCTTACTGTGTGTGGCGCTCCCGCCATCCCGGCCTTAAAAGGCCGGGGCACGGGACGGCGCCATGAATGGCGTTCCCCGCCCCCATCCACGCTCCGGGGCATTCATGCCCCGCGCGCCGTGCGCCGGCCTTTCAAGGCCGCGCTTGCCCTTGCCCCGTGCGCCGGCCATTGATGGCCGCGCTTCCCCCTATTCCTGCCCCTGCTGCAACCGGATCATCTCGGCGGCGACAGCCATCTGCGCCTGCGGGTCGCGCAGGCGTCCGGCCAGCGCCTCTAGCGCGGTGATGCTCTGGGCGCTGGCAGGCGCCGGGCCGTAGCCATCGAGCGGGGTGGCGAGGGTCTTTTCAACCGCGCGGGCGGCTGGGCCGCCGGGCAGTGGCTGCGCCTCCAGCCGCTCGACACGCGCCCGCAGCGCCGCCACCTCCGCCTCCGCCCCCGCCGTCACGCTGGCGCTGCCGCTGCCGCTCCGCTCCGTATTCCGGTCCGCCGCCAACGTCCGCAGCCCTTCATCCAGCCGCGCGAGGCCGCTCGCGCAGGCCCGCAGCGCCGCCACCATCACCCCATCGCCCGCATCGCTCTCCCTCTCCCCATGGGAGAGGTGGTAGGGGGTGGGCTCCCCCGGCTCCAGCGTCGCCAGCGCCAGCCCGCAGAGCGCGCAGCCGCAGCCCGCGAGGATGCCCCGCGCCGCGTCGTGCAGCGTCTGGCGCGTGGCTCGCGTCGCGTCTGGCTGGCTGGAATCCGTCCCACCGTCGCCCGTCTCATCAGGCGCATCGCTGGCGCGCTCCGCTATCGTCTCCGTGCCCCGGCCCTTCAGGGCCGGGACGCCCTCCGTCGCGACCGCCGCCGCCGCCGCGACCGCCGCGTGCGGCCCGAAGGGCTGGGCGCTGTCTTCTCCATCCAGGCGGTCGAGCGCGGCCAGATCAGGCTCGGCGTCGCGCACGATGGTCACGCCGAGCGCGTCGGGGTTGCTGGGATTGTCCACCAGGCTCAGCTCGGCCAGGTCATAGCGCGCGGCCACGTTCACCGCCCGCGCACGCCCGCCGAGGCTGCGCCGCTCGCGCCGCCAGACGACGTTGCTCGCGCCGATGCTCGCGCCGCGCAGTGTGCCGTCCAGCACCTTTTCCCAGGTGTCTTGCGCCCCGCGCGAGATGCGCGCGCGAACGTAGATGCGGCGCGTCTCGTCGTCGCAGCGGACCTCCACCCGCTGACCGACCGCGCGCCGCTCGTGCATTTCGCGTACGTTGCCGATCCAGCGCGTGAAGGCGTCTTTGCTGGCGTCGTAGTCGAAGATCGTGCCATGCGCGTCCAGCGCCTCACTCGTCGCGCAGAGCTCGATCTCGCGCCGCGCGGCGTCCACCCGCACGATCGGCGCGTAGCCCACCCGGCTGGCCCGCGCGCCGCTCCCGGCGTTCTCGCTGTGCGCGTCCGCGCCCCGGTCTTTCAATGCCGGGACCACTTCCGCGACCGCCGCTCCTGTCCCATCACCCATGCGAACACCCTTCCTGGAGCGCGCTCCCGCTCCCACTCCACCCATCCCTGAGCGCCCTGGTCGGCGGGCGCTCCAACCCGCCTGGCGTCAGGTCTCTGGCGGCTAGTGTAGGTCAAATGTTCTATTCCGTGCAAGAGGAAAGTGAGGGGAATCGGCGGCGAATGGCCTATGCGGCGCGCCTTCATGTCGGGCGCTGGCCGCGCGCGGGCGGCTTGGGGCGGAGGTGGGGACAAAGGGTGCGCGGAGTGTCAGCGCGGAGAGTTATGCCTCAACCGGCCGCCCGCCTCGCTCGTAGACTAACCGCGTGATGGCCTTACTACATGGGGTATGCGGAGGGGGAACGAGCGTGATGAGGACATTGCACGGCTTACGCGGCCTGCGTGGTGTGGCGCTCGCGGCGCTGGCCCTGCTGCTCGCGTTAACTGGCTGCGCGGGCGGGAACACGGTCGGGACGCCACCACCCACTGCTACCACTACGGCCACCGCGACGCCACCAAATCTCGACCAGCGTATAGACGCCTACATCGCCACGCTCACGCCCGCGCAGCAGATTGGGCAGACCCTCATGCTGGCGGTCTACGCCAACGGCTACAACGCCAATCTCGATCAGGCCCTGACCCAATGGGACCTCGGCAGCGCCATCATCTTTCCCAACTACAACGGCGGGCCACTGCAGCCCACCACGCTCGCGGGCATGCGCCAGCTGGTGAGCGACCTCAAGTCCCACGCCTCCACGCCTCTGCTGCTGGCGACCGACGAAGAGGGCGGCGAGGTGGACCGCCTTTCGTTTTACTACGGCCCAACTCCCTCGCCGCAGCAGCTCACCGCGACCGGCGATCCAGCCGCCGCCTACGCGCAGGCGCGGACCGACGCGCAGCGCATGCGCCAGATCGGCCTGAACGTAGACTTCGCTCCCCTGGCCGATGTCTGGCAGGGCGGCGGCATTGACCAGAGTCGCACCTTCGGGACGACCCCCGATCAGGTCACCACCTATGCCGGCGCCTTCCTCGACGGCCTTCAGCAGAACGGCGTCGCCGGGACATTGAAGCACTGGCCGGGCCTGGGCGCGTCCACCGGCAACCCCGACTTCACGCTGCCGACGGTAAACCATACCCAGGCCCAGCTCGATGCGATTGACTTCGCCTCGTTCCGTGCCTTGCTCTCCCACCAGCCGGACCTGATCATGGTCACCGCCGTGATCGTTCCCGCTTACGACGCGCAGCAGCCCGCCTCACTCTCGCCTGTCCTCGTACAGCAGGTATTGCGCGGGCGGCTCGGCTATCAGGGCGTTGTCGTTACCGACGCCATGGACGCGCAGGGCGTCATCACCTACATGGCGCAGCAGGGCTACAGCGACCCGGCGCAGGGTGTCGCCGAGGCCTGCGTGCGCGCGTTCATCGCCGGGGACGATCTCATCGAGGCGCCCATCGAGCAGGACCGGCTGGCGGCGACCGTCGCGGCGATGACGCAGGCCGTCCAGTCCGGCCGTATCTCTCAGGCGCGGCTGCACGAGGCGCTCCATCGCATCATCCTCCTCAAAGTGCGCCTCGGCCTGCTGACCTTGCCTTGATCCCTGCGCTGGTTCCTGGAGATAGCTGAGCTACGGCATGATCGTGAAGAGGTAGTAGCTACGAAGCCTCGCGTTGATCGCGTCGTCCCGGCGCCTTCCTCTCTCTCAGAGGGGAAGGTGGCCGCGGGCCGGATGGGGGCGCCTCCGCTCATCTCAGCGCTACGCGCCCCGCGGAGTCGTCGTGTCTGGCTTCCTGGGCGGCGTGGGCCGCCCCTGCTCGTCCTCGCCGAGGTCCAGCCGCCCCTGCGCAGCCATCAGGGCGGGCAGATCGCCGCCGGGGCCGCGCAGGAGCCAGGCGATACCGACGGCCAGCAGCCCACCCGCGACCGGCCCGAGGATATAGACCCAGAAGTGGTCGAAGTCCCAGAGGACCAGCGCTGGGCCGAACGAGCGCGCGGGATTCATCGAGGCGCCGCTGATCGGACTGGCCCACAACCCGGCGAGGATGATATACGCGCCAATGCCGAACGCTGAGATCGGCCCCAGGTTCTGCGCGCCCGATGATGTGCCCAGGATCACGCTCACCAGCCCCGCCGCCAGCACGACCTCCAGCGCCAGCGCCTGCCAATCAGCGATACCGGGCGCGGGCAGGGTGGCGCCGAGCTCTCCCACTTTGCCAAACAGCCCCTCCAGCAGCACGCTCGCTAGCGTCGCGCCGATGAGCTGGGCGACGATGTAGCCTGGCACGCGCGCCCAGGGGAAATCGCCGCGCGCGGCGAATGAGATCGTCACGGCGGGATTGACATGCGCGCCGGAGACCGCGCCCATGAAGAGGATGATCGCCAGCACCATCAGTCCCGGCGCCGTCACCTCCGCCGTCCGGCTGACCGCGCTCTGGCCCACGACCGCGTTGATCACCTGTCCGCCCGTGGCCGAGAGCGTGAGCAGGAACGTTCCCAGCGCCTCGGCGAACATCCGCCGCCCCTCGCGTCGCGGGTCAGCGAAGCTCCGCTTGTTGGCCAGGATCGCCTCGGCAAGCGGGGTTTGCTCCGACCGCGGAGGCGGCGCGGCTCGCTCCCGCTCCTGATCGCCCATGCGCTGCTCCTGTTCGCTCATCTCCGGCGCGAAGGCCGTGCGGCGGACCGCATGACGCTCCGCCCGCCGCGACATCGTGGCGCGGGCCGTTCACTGTTCCGCATTCTGCATAACCGGCGCCATGGCGCTGACCCCGACCCTCTCGCTGGCAAGCATGCGCCTGCGCCCTGTTACCGGGCGAGGGTGTCATCGTCTCGTATCTGGCTGTCCCCTTTGACGCTCCTCGCGCGATTACTTGGATGAGGCCAGGAGATGAGCGGCCATACAGCAGGAGCGCGGCATGGCGAAGGCGAAAACCGGCGACGCGCGCGACGAGCGATTCTTCACCCAATTGCTCGGCGATACCCAGTGGGCGGTCTATGACTTCGCTCGCGGCGTCGTTGGCGACGCTGAGGCGGCGCGCGACATCGTTCAGGATGTCTTTGTGGACACGTGGCGCGCGCTCACGCGCCACGTGGAGCCTTTCTCCGGCGCGGCGATGAGCGACACCGATATACGCCGCTGGCTCTTCCATGTCGCCTACTGCCGGGCGGTGTCTATCCTTCGCCGCCGTCGCATGATCGCCTGGGAGCCCTTGGGCGATGACGATGCGCTGGAGCAGGACCTCGCCCATGAGCCGGAGCCGCTGGAAGACCGGGTCGCCGAAGCCGAGGTCCTGCGTGAGGCGCTGCTGAGCCTGGGGCCGAGCGACGCGGCGTGCCTGCTGCTCAGCGCCGTCCATGGCTACACCTCGGCCGAGATCGCCGTCATCGTTGATATCTCGCCCGACGCCGCGAAGAAACGGCTCTCGCGCGCCAAGCGCCGCCTGCGTGCGGCCTACCTGGCCCAGAGCGCCCAATCCGAGAGCGCTCAACCTGAGAGCGCTCAGTCACAGGAGCGAGCACGCCCATGAATCACCAGTCGCCGCCACACCACCCGCCCGCGTGCGCCACGTTCGCGCGGCTGGCGCCCCTGCTCGATAGCGGAGACCTCGATTCCGAGAGTCAGGCATGGGCGTGGGAGCACCTGAAGACGTGCGCGTCGTGTCAGAAGCGCTTCGCTGGCTATGAGATCGTCACAGCGGCGCTGCGCCGTCACTACGGGGGCATGCGCTCGCCCGTGTCATTGCTCACCGTGGAAGAATTGATGAGGACTGCCGACATGGAGACTACGGACATGGATGCTACGAGGGACGCCCAGCGAACGCCACCCAGCGCGCCTCTCCCGCCCCGGACGCCTCAGCGACGCGGCTGGCGCCCACTCGCTACCGCGTTGACCGCCGCCGTAGCGCTGGCCGTCATCGGGACGCTCTTCGCCCTGCGTGGGCCGTCCCCATCTAAAGGCCCCGCTGCGGGGCAGACGCCCCAGTCCGGCGAAAAGATCGTGGAGGTTTCGCTGGGCGGCAAGTTGCCGGCGCCTACCTCCATCGCCGTCGACAAGCATGGTGGCGTGTGGGTCCTCAGTCCGCGAAACGACGCGATTGGGTACTTGTACGTCGCTGACCCGACGGCCAGGCCACCGTGCTGTGCTGGATACGTGTGGGTCGCTTCCGATGCCGCGAACCACACCTACACTGGCAATAGCGGGCTCGCCGGCATCGCCATCGCTGCCGACGGCTCGGTGTGGTTCACGGAGTCGAACGCCAACCGGATTGGGCGCATCATCCCCAACCCCACGACCACGTCATCCACCAGCGGCGGCTCCGTCACAGAGTTCTCAGGCGGCGCGATCACCGAATTCAAAGGCGCCAGCCCAGATGGGCGCCCGTTCGCTATCACAGCCGGCGCGAACGGCCTCATGTGGTTTACGGAGGTGAACAGCCAGCCTGGGCGCGCCAATGGTGTTGTCCCCATCCACGCTGACGGCAGCCTGGGTGTCGTCCTGATGTTGCCGTATCCCGACCCCGGCCTGGTGAGCATCACCCGCGCACCAGACGGCGCCCTGTGGTTCGTCGAAGCGAATACCGGCTATATTGACCGCCTCAATCCCGCCCAGTTCAACAGCGATCCGCGAAACGCGCTCAAGCGCTTTGCGCTGCCAAACTCCGCGAGCGACCCCGTCGCCATCGCCGCTGGCCCGGACGGCTCGGTGTGGTTCGTGGAGCGCGCCGCCAACGCCATCGGCCGTATCAGCGCGAGCGGGAAGGTGACAGAAATCCCGGTTCCCACGCACAATAGTGGGCTGGCCAACCTGGCCGTCGCCGCCGATGGCTCGGTGTGGTTCACCGAGTCAAAGGCGAACAAGATCGGCAATGTCAGCCCCAGCGGCAACGCTATTAAGGAGATTCCCGTACCTACCGCCTCGGCGCAGCCGAATGGCATCGCCATCGCGCCAGACGGGAACGTCTGGTTCACCGAGACGGCGACCGGCAAGCTCGGCTACCTGAAGCCGTGACCTGTGTGCCTGGGCTGGAAGGAGACCGCCCGGGTGCGGGGAGCCGCCGATCAGGAGCCGTTCGGCAAGCGAACAGCATGGTCACGCCATGGGCGCGCACAAGCGCCCATGGCGTGATTTCGTCGCGCCCGCCGCACCGTCCTCATCGGACCAGCCGCGCGCCGCGCTCCCGACTGGCAATGGGTCTGTGAAGTGTGCGACGTTAATACGTGATGGCGTCGGTGGGCGGGCGCATGGCCGCGGCCGCCAGCGGAAGCCCGCAGCGCGCGCCGATGCGACGGGAGCCTCGTGGAGGGCGCCGCCTATGGAATCCCTCGAACATCAAGGCGTGGCGAGCCCGCGCCAACGCGCCGCCGCGCCCGCGCCGCTGACGCTCTGGGGCCAGATCTCGCTGAGCGCGCTGTGGCTGGGCATCAACGCCGTCACCGCCGCGCTGCTGCCGGTTGTGTTGCCCATCCAAATCCTGCTCTTCGTCGCGCCGGGCGACGTCGGCAGCGCGCAGCAGGCGGAGTTTCTCGGCTGGCTCTCGGCGCTGGGCGCGGTGATCGCGCTGCTGGCCCCGCCGCTCATCGGCGCGCTCTCCGACCGGACGTCATCGCCCGTTGGCCGTCGCAGACCCTACATCTTGCTCGGGACGGCGATCACGGTTGTGGGGGCGTGGGCGCTAGCCCGACCAGTCGGCCTGACCGCGCTGATCGTCGCGTTCTTGGTCCTCCAGCTGGGGGCGAATGTCGCGGTGGGGGCGTACCAGGGGCTGCTGCCCGACCTGACGCCTACCAGTCAGCGCGGCGCCGCCTCAGGCTATCTGGGCTTGATGACCATTCTGGGCAACGTCGGCAGCCTGGCGCTGGCGGGCGTCTTGTTCGCCAGTGTCACGCTGACCGCCGCCACCTCGGATAGCGGGCGTGCGGCCATCGGCGCCGGAGCCGGGCTGTTCTATGGCCTCACCGCCGCCGCCATGGTGGTCACCACCTTCATCACCCTGTTCTGGACGCGCGAGGCGCCGCTGAGTGCGGCGGACGTGGCGCGCCCGGAGACGCAGAGCGGCGCGGGGCGGCTGGAGCGCGGGCTCGCGTCGCTGCGCGCGCTCTGGCTGGAGCCGTGGCGCAGCCACAACTTCACCTGGGTCTTCCTGACGCGGGCCTTCGTCATGATGGGGCTGACGCTGTTCCTGACCTACATCGAGTACTACTTCGCCAACGTCGTCCACGTCACCAGCTTCGTCGTCGCCACGGCGGCGGTGGCCGGGCTGGCGCTGGTGGGCGCGGTCGTGAGCGCTCTGGCGCTGGGCATCCTCTCCGACCGGCTGAACCGGACGCTGCTAGTTGGCGTCTCCAGCGGGCTGATGGCGCTGCCGGCGATCGCGTTCGTCGTCGCGGCTGGGCGCATCCCGCTGTGGCCGCTGGGGCTCGTCTTCGGCCTGGGCTATGGCGCGTATACCAGCGTAGACTGGGCGCTGGCGGTGGACTCGCTGCCCGCCCTGGCCAACGCGGGCAAAGACCTCGGCATCTGGAGCGCCGCCTCAACGCTGCCGGCGATCCTCGCCCCCGCGCTGGGCGGCGCGGTCATCGCGCTGGTGGTTCGCCTATGGGGCCAGACGGCGCTGGGCTATCAGGCGGTCTTCGCCCTGGCGGCGCTCTTTCTGGCGCTGGGCGCCGTCTGCGTCTCCTTCATCCGGGGCGAGCCGGGCGCGACAGAGCCGGGCGTGGCGACCTCGCGCAAGCGGCGCCAGCCAGGGCTGGGCTGGCGGCTGGCAGGGCGATCGAGCGGTGGGCAGGCGCGTGGGTTCCTGCGCTTCTGGCCGTTCTGGGAATGGGTGACGGGGATATTCAAGGCGGCGACGCTGGTCCCGGGCGCGCCGAACGGCCTGCTCCGCACGCGCCTCAAGCGCTACGATGGCCAACCCATCACCCTGCCCGATGGGACGCGCATCGAGCATGGAACATGGATCGCCGAGCTGCACTTTAATAACCGCCAGATGAGCGCCGCCACCCGCACGGCTGGCCCCTGGCGGCTGACGCGCATGATCGCGGAGGATATGCGCGCGCTGGCCCATTGGATCGAGCGGCCCGGCGAGATGGCGCGAGCGCGGGCGCTGCAGGGGGTGACGCTGATCGGGCGCGCCGCGCCGCGACTCGGCTTCACCCTGCGCGAGCGGCCCCGGACGATTCACAACCGGCTGGAGCGCTTCTACATGCAGGGCCTGATGGCGCTCTACACCCCCGAGGGCGTCCGCCGTCTGCAGCGCGGCGGGACCTACGCCACCTACCCCGTCGAGGTCTGGATGTCGCGCGGCGAGCTGTTGCGCCGCTACGGCCAGCCCGCGGAGGCCCGAGAATAGCTGGCTAAGGTCAGTCCCTTTGCGGCGGGCGAGCGATGCTTGGCAGCAGGATCGTTCCCACCAGCGCCAGCAGATAGCCCAAGAACATCACATACGCCCCATACTCCAGCCTGCGCGTCCCAATGCCGGAGTCCCAGACCGGAAAGAAGGAGATGGCGGCGTTGACGAGAGCGTAGGCCGTTCCTAGCGCCACGAGCGGAAAAGCGACAAAGAAGCCGCGCCGCCCTGGCGCCCGACGCCTGGCCCAGATGGTGGCGGCGCCGAGCGCAGCCAGACCTAGCGGCGCGCCGAGCAGGAGCAGCCCGGCGCCCAGGGCGCTCTTGGCCATCATTACAGGAGGATCACCCCGCGTCAGCAACGGCTGAATGAGGTACGTGGTGACGCCTCCAGCGGGGTCGCCAGCGATGGCGGGCCACTCGGTTCGCATAAACGGCAGGAACGCGGCGATGCACGCCAGTATGCCGCCCGCCAGCAGCGTTGCCCCCGTCACCCGGCGGAGCGTTGTGTTTCCCGGCAAGCCATCCGCGACGATTGGGGTTGACATGGCGGGTTCCTCCCCGCTATGAACATGGGCTCCGCACTCTGGCTGCAAGTATACCATAGTGGCCGGGCTGCGCCCCGCCGTAGAATGCCCCGCGCTCCTCCAGGAGCGCGCTCTACGCAAGCCGAGAGCGACCCCACAGCCCGGCGCTCACATGTGCGGCGTGCGGTTGCTGTCACAACTCCGGCGCCTCAACCCTCTCTCTGTACGTTGGTGGCCCCAATACGCGCCACCCATCAGGAGCATGGCGGCGCGGAGAGACACAGAGCGGAGGTCAGTTGATGCGACTACTAGTCATTCCGAAACTGCATCCGGGCGCGCAGGTCGAGGACTTGCTGCGCCACCGGACGGCGGAGATTCAGGCGGTCTGGGATCTCTACGCCCAGGGAATCTGCCGCGAGATGTACGGGCGCGCCGACCAGCCGGGCGCCGCGATCTTGATGCTGGAGAGCGCCAGCGTCGAGGCCGCCAGGGACGCGCTCGCCACGCTCCCCCTCGCGCGCCTCAACCTGCTCGACTTTGACATCTTTCCCCTTACGCCCTTCACCGCGCTGCAGAGCCTCTTCCAGGCCGCCAGCTAGCCCGCTCCGACCCGGCGCCAGCGTCTGACACGCGCGCTGGCGCCGGGTCGGAGCCTCGTATCTCTGCCGTGGCCGCGTGGAGCGTATCACCGCCCATCATCGAGGAGCTATCCATGTCGTCACTGAGACAGCCGTCGCCATCCTTCGGGGATGCGCGCGACGGCGCCACAACACCGGCGCGGCGCGCGTCCGGCGCGCGCCGCGCGGTCAGAGCGGGTACGCGCCTGTTCAATCCGCTGGCGGCGCGCTTCGCCGGGAATCGAGTGTTCCCGATCTACGCGCTGGTCCGCCATCGCGGCCGCCGCTCCGGGCGCGCGTACGCCACGCCCGTTGCCGCGCGCCCCGCGCCCGGCGGCTTTATCATCCCGCTGAGCTTCGGGACCGAGTCCGACTGGTTCCAGAACGTCCAGGCGGACGGCGGCTGCGTGGTCCGCTGGAAGGGCGCCGAGCATGCGTTGGTAGACCCACGGGTCGTGGACTGGGCAGAGGCCCAGGTAGCGTTCAACCCACTGGAAGGCGCGCTGATGTCGCTGGCTGGGATCAGGCGCTTCGTGCGACTGCGCGACGCCTCCACCACGCCGTAGCGCCTCAGCCAGCCAGTCGCGCCGCCATGCGCTCCTGTGTGGCGGCGTGTCGCCCGCTCAGTTGAGATGGGCCAGCTTGTCGGGGTTGGCGATGACGCGAATCCGCGCGATCAGCCCAGCCTCCACCTCGATCGTCAGCACGAGATAGATCCCATCGTCGGTCCGAACCAGCATCGCCGGCTGCTGGTTGACGGTCGCCACCTCGATCCGGTACTGCGCGGGCGCGAACCGCTCCGTTCCCAGCACGAAAGCGGCCACCGTCTGGCGTCCCACGATCGGCCGTGGCGCCGCGCCCCTCACCTTGCCACCCGCGTCCGCCCAGAGCGTGACATCTTCGGCCAGCACGGCCATCAGCGCCGCCATGTCACCCGATTCCGCAGCCCGCATGAAGCTGGTGAGCATCTGGCGGTGGACATCAGGTGAGACAGCGAAGCGTGGACGGTGATCGGCGAGATGCTTCTTCGCGCGGCTGAAGGACTGCCGCACAGCGACTTCGCTCCGCCCCAGGAACGCCGCCACCTCAGCGTACTCGTAATCGAAGACTTCCCGCAGCAGGAACACCGCGCGCTCGAGCGGCGGCAGGTCTTCGAGTAGCGTCAGGAACGCCAGCGACAGCGACTCGTGCAGGTCTATGCGCCGCTCCGGATTGGCCGCGCCGCCGTCGTCCTCGGTAAAGATCGGCTCCGGCAGCCACGGGCCGGGGTACACCTCACGCTTCCTGCGCGCCAGATGCAGTTGGTCCATGCACAGTCGGGTGAGCACGGTCGTCAGGAACGCCTTGAGGGAGACGATGGACTCGGGCGGCGTCGCCTGGTAGCGCAGATAGGTCTCCTGCACCATGTCCTCAGCGTCCATCGCGCTTCCCAGCATGCGGTAGGCGATGGCGAAGAGATACGCCCGGTAGGACTCAAACGACGCCAGCGCATCCGGCGTGGACTCATCCGGCGCCTCGTCATGCCGCGCCATAGCTCGCCCCCTTTGCTTCCGACGCGCCGCGAGGGGCCGCGCCCGCATCTTCCCACATAGAGAGAGGGTCGTGCGCCCCACGTTGTGACACGGCGCCTGGCTAGGTTTTGAGCGTATGGCTCGTTTCCGTTGAGCCGGGGCCGCCGTAGAATTGATCAACCGTCTGATTGGTGGGAGAACTGTGTGGCTTGCTCTACCCCTCGCAGGCGGAGCCTCCCTCTCGTTTCTACCTCCACATCTGCCGTAATCCTCCAACCCACTCACCCCAAGACGAAGAGGAGGCCATGAATGTACACGAGCGCCGAGCAATTCATTACCCAGATGAAGTTTCGTGAGCTGCGCGTCCAGCGCGACACATCGCTAGCGGCGTACGGCGCGCTGGGCCACGAGCTGGCGGAGGCTGCTGATGACGCCACCCGCCTGCGCATCTTGTATCGTGGCTTGCGCGATCTCCGCTTCGCCAAGCAGCCCTTGCACCCCGACGTGGCCAACCTGGAGCCGTTGCTGCGCGACCTCGACCACGGCGAGGCGTCCACGGAGACGCTGAGCTATTGGCGCGCGGAGCTCGAGCGCGAGTTGTTACGAGGACAGCTCCGCTCGGAGATCGTCTATGTCTTCGGCGCGCTTCTGGAGGAAGGGGCTGCGGAAGATCTCACGACCGAGAACCAGGACCAGGTTGCGCGTGACGAGCGTACGGCGCAGATGGAGCGCATAGCTCGCCAGCCGCAGGGCAATGGCGCCGACCGCGCAGAGTTCTTGCAGACCGTCTTCGACGAGTTCCAGCTTCCCCCGCTCGCGGAACTGCGTGCCGTGACGCGCAGCGCCACCGATGAGAACGTCTACCAGCCTCTCACGTACACGCCACGGGGCAACGTCGAGCTGGAGGCCATCCTGGAGCGGATGACGAACGACCGCTACCGGTCGAGCGGCCTGCGATCTCAGGCCCGTCGTTTCCGCCAGAATCCGACGCTGCTCAAGGAGCTTTCCGACGCCCTTGCGATCTTGATTGACCATATCGAGGAATGGGACTGGCCCGAGGATGGCGTCGCGGCGCATACGGAATGGGCGGGGAACAAATGGCGCCTCTTCCTGGATGAAGACCTGCCAACGGCATGCTTGCTTGAGTTGTTGGGAGGACGGTGGCAGCAGGCGTTCGCGCGCGTCTTGAAGGGCGCGCCCGCTCATCGAATCAAGCGCCTGGAGCGTCTGCACGAGATAGGCGCGCCAGCTATCATCATCGAGAACGAGCAATCGCTGCTGATGGCGAGCGCCAGCGCGCCGCCCGACTTCGCCACTGTGGACATCTGGGCGGAGGAGGACGCTGGAAGTCCTCGAACGTCTCGACCGGAGGACGGGGCGGCGCAAACGTGGAGTGAGCCGGGCTCGATCCTCATGCGGCGAGCAAGCCTGCTGGGAGAGTTGCGGTCATTCGACCGCTTTGACGCCTATGGGGAGACTGGCGCCGCGTCGGGCGTCGAGACGGCGCTGCGTCTTGTCCATGCGGAAGTCGGATTGGGACGCGCGGCCTTCCCCAACCAGCCGGTGTATATCATCAAGCTGGATCTTCGGGACTATTACCCGAGCGTGCCCCACGATGTCGTCCTAAGCGTTCTCACGCGCCTTGGCGTCGCTGAGCGCGATCTCTCATTTTTCCGCCGCTACCTGTCGACGCGGATCAACGATGACACAGGCCTGGTAACGGCGCGGTCAGGGCTCCCCAATCGCCGCCGCCTGTCAGACCTCCTGGGTGAATCGCTCCTGCTCCTGCTCGACGCCTACGTGCGACGGCGAGCCAACGTCCAAATCGTACGTCTGGTGGACGATATCTGCCTCATTGCCGCCTCGCCCACCGCGGCGGTTGCCGCGTGGGACGCCGTGCAAGCCTTCTGCGCTGGGTGTGGGCTTCACATCAACGACGAGAAGTCCGGCGCCATCTGCATCGGTGGAGAGCTGCCACCCGGATTGCCAGCGACGAGCGTGCGCTGGCAGCTGCTGACGCTCACCGATCAGGGGCAGTGGGTGGTGGACGAGCTCGCCTTTGAGCGCTTCCTTGATCAGACGCGCCGCCAGCTTGCCATGACGTCGTCCGTCATCGCGCAGGCGCGCCAGTATAACGAGGGGCTGACCTATTTGGAGCATGCTATTGGGCTGAGCTTGCGACTGGGGCCGGAGCACCGGCGGAGTGTCAATGACGCGATGCGGCGCTACCACCGCTCGCTCTTTGGCGACGCACAGGGAATCGCCGATCTGTTGCGGCGCGCGATCCACGAGCGGTTCCTGCGGACGAGTGCCAGCGCCCAGCTACCCGAGGCCTGGCTCTACTGGCCCATCACGGCTGGCGGCCTGGGTTTGCGCCATGCGGGCCTACTCGCCGCGACCCACGCGGAGAGCTTCGACCACCAGGCGCCTCCCGTTCTCCCTCTCCAGCGTCCGGCGGACTGGCAGCGGAAAGACAACGAGTGGGCGCGGTTCTACGGCGCCCTGCTCGATCAGGTCGAGCCAGCGGCCCCGGCGCCGAATAAAGTCATGGAGGCCCTGGTCAAAGACTTCATCGCTCGAGGCGCGGGACTCTCGGCTGGACAGCAGCGGACGCTCTCCACCTACTGGCGCTGGATTCTCTACATCTACGGGCCGCAGATCCTCGACGCATTCGGGACCTTCCGCTTCCTCTTCAGCGAGCTCGTCCCCCTGCGGCTCATCACCGAGAGGCAGCTTGGCGATGGCGAGACAGAGGAAGAATTCTAGCGCGGGCGCATCTCATCGCGAATCGCCCATGCGGCGGCTGGCCACCACGGCGCCGACCATGCATGTGACTGTTTCTGCCGCGTGTGGCGCCGATGCGGTCGCGTCGGCGCCATTCCTTGGCCAGTCGTGGTGAGGGATGCTTGCCTTGGCGTTCTACCGCAGCCATCCCGAGATACCCGCGTCGCTCCTCACGATGATTCGCTCATTGAAGCTCGTCCTCTTGCCCGGCGTGGGCCACCTGTCGAACGTAGACGCGCCGAACCAACTCAACGCCGCGGTCTGCGACTTCCTCCGCTCGCTGAGCCAGCGGCCAGGCCAGCAGCCAGGGGCCGGGTGAAACCGCGCCCGCCTCAGAGTCTGCGCCGCCGTCGCGCCGCGATGAGCAAGACCATGATATAGGAGCCGAAGATGGCGGTCAGCGCTAGCGCGCCGAAGAACAGGACCGTGGCGACGACGCTCAGGCCACCAGGATGGTAGGCGGCGACGATGTACGCCGTCGAGATCGTCGTCGAGACCGCCAGAAGCGCGATCAGCACGTGGTTGATCAGCCGCTCCAGGCGCGCGAAGTAGGGATCGAAGCTCGATGGCTGGATGTTGATCTCGAACCCACCCCGCTCGATGTCGCTGAGGATGCGCCGCAGCCGCTGCGGTATCTCCAGACTGCTCTCCACCGCGTCAATCCCCGAGAGCACGAATTGCTTCGTCCAGCTCCTCAGCGTGACGTGGCCGCGCATCAAATCCTCGACTAGCGGCACATAGACATCCATCAGGTTGAAGCTAGGATCCACCTCTCTGGCCAGCCCCTCACCCATCGCGATCGTCTTGAACAGCAAGGCCAGGTCGGTTGGAAGGCGCATGCGCCGCCAGCGCAGCACCTCGACCATGTCGGCAATGAAGGCCCCGAACGGCACGTCACCCATCGGGCGGTTCCAGTAGCGCGAGAGCAGCCGCTCCAGATCGCGCCGCAGGGCGTTGCGGTCTACGTGCTCGCGCGTGATGCACAGATCGAGCAGCACATCGGCCAGACGCCCCGCGTCCTGCTGCGTGATGCCGAGCATCAGCTGTGTCAGGCGTTGCTGGTTGCGGCGATCGACCTCGCCCGTCATGCCGAAATCAATCAGGCCGATGGTCCCATCCCGCTCGACGAACACGTTGCCTGGGTGCGGGTCCGCATGGAAATACCCGTCGCGCGCGATCATCGTCAGCAGCAGCCGCGCCGCGCGCCGCGCCACGTCCAGGCGGTTGAGCCCCATCGCCTCCAGCGCGGCGACATTGGTAATCTTGACGCCCCGTATGCGCTCCAGCGTGAGGACGCGCGCGGTCGTCAGGTCCCAATACACGTCAGGGATATGGATGGTCGGGTCATCGGCGAAGGCGTCCTCGATCCGCTCCAGGCTGTTCGCCTCGTGGATATAGTCCAATTCGGCCCGCAGCGTCTGCGCGAACTCCTCCACGATCGCCACCACATCGTAGTAGCGCGCCATCCCCCAGCGGCGGTCCACCTGCATCGCGATATCGAGCAGCACATGCAGGTCTTCCTCCACATCCTCGATGATGTGCGGGCGCCGCAGCTTGACGATGACCTCCGAGCCGTCGGGCAGCGTGGCGGCGTGCGCCTGGCCGATGGACGCCGAGGCGACTGGCTGCATGTCGAAGGTAGCGAACGCCTCGTCAACGGACTGGCCGAACTCCTCCTCGAAGATCGCGCGGATCTGGTCGCCCGGCACGGGCGGCGCGCTATCCTGCAGCTTGATCAGCTCATCGCGATAGGCCGCCGGCAGCAGATCGCCGCGGGTGGAGAGAATCTGTCCCAGCTTGATGAAGGTCGGGCCGAGGTCCTCGATGAGCAGCCGCAGTTGCTCCGGCCCCTCCGTCAGTCGCGCCTGCTCGCGCTCCTCCGCCTTGCCGGGCCACAAGGCGCGCGCCCGCCGCTGGATGTCCCACCCCGCCCTGCCGATCAGAAAGCCAAACCCACGCCGCATGAGGATCTCGGTGATCTGCCGGTAGCGATTCCTATGGCCCGCCCTCCGCTTTTCTGGCGGAGGCATGACCTTCGCGGCGGGCGACATGGCCGTGTCGGGCGCAGCGTCAGGCGTGGCGTCAGGCGTGGCGTCAGGCGTGGCGTCGGGCGCGGCGTCGGGCGCGGTGTGGGGCGCACTCATCTCATACCACCTCGATCATGCCGGCGAGAACGAGCGGGCGATCAGGCGCCAGGGGACATTCAGCCAAAGCCGTCTGCCCAGAACGCCTGTCGCCCGCGTGGACGGAGACCCGCTCCCCGGCGCCGCTCACTGGGCCGCGCCGGAGACGCCGCACGCTACCGCCTCCCCGGCTCCTTCGTGACATGCAGGGGAATCGTGCGCGCCTTGGACTCCTCGCTCTTGCGGATATGGAGCGTCAGCACGCCGTGCTCGTAATTCGCCTCGACCTTCTCCGGGTCAATCTTCGCCGGCAGCGTGATTACCCGGCTCATCTCTGGCGTCGGGCGCTCGATGCGCTCGCGCCGCAGATACACCGCATCCTCATCATGCTGCGCGTAGACCTTGCGCCCCACGCGAATCGTCACGGTGTTGTCCGCCACGCTCACCTGCACGTTCTCAGGCCGCACGCCCGTCAGCGACGCCTCGATAACGTACTCCTCCGGCGTGTCAATCACATCCACCGGAATCGTGCGCCCGAAGAACATCAGCCGCTCAGGGGAAAGCCCCTCATCGAACAGGCGCGAGACGGCGTCCCGCAGTGGGGTAAACACATCAACGGGTTCAATTGGGCCGGGTTGGGTGCTGCTCATACACTATCCTCCTCATTCGTCTCTCACACTCCCGCAAGGCTGCGATATGCCTGACAGGGTGTTGTCGCCATCGTGTTGCGGCGTCCTCATTGTCATCGCGCGCGGTCACATTTCCATCACCCGCGCGCCCTGCCCGCTCGCAAGCCCGTCACGAGCGCATGGAGAATGTCTCGCATACGCCATGCCGCGGGGCAACGGCGCTCCTCCGCCACCGTAGCTCGAAGTCAGGCGCATTGGCGCTTGCGCCATGCGCTCGGCGTATTGACAATGCGCGTCAGGCGCGCCTGCGCTACCACAACCGCCCGCCTCCTGCGACCGCCAGGGCCGCAAAGCGCCCGCCGCCGCTCGGATGCGCCGCGCGATCCCCATCTTCCGCCCAGATTCCGCCACATCAGCCATAGCGCACCCGCCATCACGACGACCGACCAGGGAATTGCCGGGCTCGTCGCCAGATTGGCGATCAGCAGCCCGCTCCACACCAACGATGCGAATCCGGCCACCAGCAGCGCCAGCGCGGCGGCCAGTAGCACGGCTCCCGCGGAATGGGCAAGCGAACCAACCACCTCGCGCTCCTTACTCGCGCTTCTCATAGGTAGGGCGAGATCAACGACTATCTCCCCTTATGAGATGGCTACGACAGTGGTTACGGCGCCCAGGCGCGGCCGCCACGCATAATCAAGCGGTGGCTGGCAAGCGGCATTAACTGCCACTTCGGTTCGGTTGATGAGCTCAACAGCGCTGTTGAAGCGCGCATGTCCACGGCTTGTATCAACCGCCCGACGTGAAGGTGTTCGTGGGCGGGTCGAGCGTGAGTGGCGCGTCTGTGTTTGCGTGCACCGTCATCGAGTCCCTTGGTGTAGGCTTAGATATGCCAGCTCTGGAGTGGTTTGTAGCGCGGAGGATGGGGGAGAGTGCAGTGTTGTGGGTTTAGTGGCGCGCGCGATTCTGATGCTCTCTCGGGGCATCAATCTCAAAGTCGTCGGTGGGCGGTTGAGGCACGGAGTAGATGGCGATTTGTTAGTAATATTCGGGGTTCTGAGGGGAGCCGATGGTCGGACTCGAACCGACAACCTACAGTTTACAAACTCGATTTAGACCGCTCGCCACTGATCGCCAGGGTTCGCGAGCGCGCATCAATTCCGGGTTCTTCTCCGCAAACATACGGCGTGAATCGCCAACGTTCGCCCCAATTGGCATCAGCCTCGCGGCGCTGGTGTTCGATGCAATCCATTCGGGTGTGAGAAAAAGGAGCCAGATGACGAAACCAGCCATACGGTGGCGCTCATTGGCTAGGCGCATCACGCTCGACAGCGGAGGATCGACCAATGAGCGCGGAGAGGGGTCTGGCGCCTCGAAGAGATGTTGTGCAAAGCTCGCTGGGTGAGGATGTGCGAGGATGCGAACGTATTGCCAGGAGAAGGTGGCGCTCAGATCGGCTTGCGCTCCCCGCTTCGACAGCAGCCACCTCGCGAAATTCGTGTCCGATGCCTGCTCATCGCAGAGAATGGCATCCGCCACCATTTGCGGTCAGCAGTGACATCCGTGTAGGCTAGACTCGCGTGCGCGTTTGCGCTGGGCAGCCGCTACCGCCCGGCAACCGGCGCTGCTCGTGCGCCGAGGGCGTGGTACCCTTCGATCCAGCCGAGTTGATAGATGCGCAAGTCATCTGGTGAGATGGGCTTCGGCAGCGCCGCAGCGGCGAAGATCGCCTGCTCGCCGACTCGCGCATGATCAGTGGGGAAGCTAATCCCGCTGGAGAACGCCGCCGCTTTGCCGTCCGCGACGCCATGTGTGAAGTAATCGGGTCGAGTCCGCGGCCAGAATGGCAGGGACTGGAGGAACTGGAGGAACTGCAGGAATCGCATGGGAATGCCCCGATCCAGCGCGAGGTCACTGTCGGCTCAGACGTCATGTCACATTGAGACGCCGTCGAGTTAACATAACCTGCACATTATGTACGAACGCGCAGGTATCAAGTTGCACAATCTTACAGCCTCGCTTCACAGGATGGCGCACAGGGCATCGGATGTCGGGTCGATGGGCTCTGCAACGCGGTGTATTCAATAATTCATACGGAATCCCGTTGAATCATTGGAGATCGAACGGCCGCAGCTTCACCCGGTCCCTCTCCGCCTCCAGAGGAGATACGTATACAAACGTGCGCTTTCCGCCGTACTGCTCCCTTTGCGTTCATGACACGCGCACCGCTGCGCACATCCGTCGCTGGCGCCTGGTCCCGTCACCTGGTCCCGTCATAGGCTGCCCCGGTCACACAGGGTGGGCCGAATACTCAGCAGCGGGCGCTCTGGGCGGCGGCCTCATCACTAGCAGCGTCTAGGGACTGCCCTTCTCCTTCGCCGCCGGACTCTACGGTCTGAGCGCGCTGCTGATGGCCCGCTGGCTGCTTCCCAGGCGCGGCCGCTCCAATCCCTTCTGCCAATACTGAGCCCATGGCGGAGGCCACGGAGGGGGCGGGCGGGTGATGGGGCGCGGTCAGTGAGGAGAAGTTCCGCATACCTGTTCCCCTGAGTGACACTCCCCGGCGCCATCGCGCGCGTGGCGATCTTCCTCGCCAGTCTCTCGCTCACAGCGCTTCTGGTACGCGCTCAATTTCGATAAATAGTGAAAACGATACGGTACAAATAAAATGAATATTAACATGTACTACGAGTGCCTACTTGACATATAGTGTAATGTGTGCTAAAGTCAGAGTGTTCCGGCAGCCGTTGGGGAATGCCAACTTGAGGTGGTCTTCGGGCGGCACGCATCGGGACAGAAACGAGTACACCTTGTACTATACATGCGTCGCAAGCATCACCACGAAAAACGGCCAGATGCCCGAACTCCTGCGCAAGGCAGAGCTTGAGTTGTTACCCCTCTATCGTGACCTGCCTGGCTTTGCCGGCTTTAGCGTCACGAAGACGAGCGACGTCTCGGCGATCGCTTTGAGCCTCTGGCAGACACGCGATCAGGCCAAGTACTCGATCGTGGCTAGCGAGCAGGTGATCAGCGTGGGCTTCGCCTCCCTGATCGAGCGCATTGAGAACCATGTCGGCGTCACGCCGTTCTTTGTCTTCACCGGCGAGGTGGTGGCCAGCGCGTCCGCAGCCCCTGTCGCCGGTCGCAAGATCTAACACCCCCGCGCCAGTCGGGGCGCCACGCGCAAGCGTGGCCACCCGATCGGTACGGCGTCAGCAGGCGCCAGCAGGCGCCAGCAGGCGCCAGCTGGCGCAGTGTAAAGCGCGGATAATCATGGACAACCTGGAGCCGCGCGGCGCAAGGGACGCTGTCTGAGCGGGAGGCCTTGGAGGACGTGTCGCGGCTGTGCCTTGACCGCTGGGAAGATGACGGTGGCCCGGAAGCGCCAACGCACGCGGCGCTGCCAGTCAGCCATCACCAGGCGTAATCTAGCCCGACGACGCGCCAGGCAACGCGCGCTTCGTCGTTCGAGCCCTTCACAGCGGCCGAGGCCCGTCAATTGCTCGAGGCGGCGCGTGGCGAACGGTTGGAGGCGCTGTATGTCTTGGCGCTGACCACGGGCGCGCGGTTGGGCGAGTTGCTGAGACTCACCTGGAGCGCGGTCAGCCTGGACGGACCGCGCGCTGGGACACTGGAGATTCGCGCATCTCTCCGCGTCAAGGACCCCCAAACCGACCCCAGATATCTCCCCTATCCCAGCTATCCCAGCTATCCCAGCTATCCCACCTAGGGCTACCTCCCGATCGGATATCCCTACTCCCCCTACCGAACAACCACAACAGCCACAACGCCCGGAGCGCTGGGAACTCGGGCCGACCAAGACCAGCGGCTCTCACCGCACCGTACACCTACCCCCCTAGCCCTGGACGCGCTCCGAGCGCACCGGGCGCGCCAGCTTGCGGAAAGCTTGGCGGCGGGGTCACTTTGGGAGGATCGTGATCTCGTCTTCTGCGATGAACTGGGCGGCTTCTTCGACAAATCAGGCGTCTCGCGCTACTCTCTCCATCGCATCCTCGAGAAGGCTGGCCAACCCCGCAAGCGCTTCCACGATCTGCGCCACACCGCCGCGACGCTGCT
>DASTKI010000065.1:0-13567 GCA_035716045.1 Ktedonobacterales bacterium | reverse complement strand
CGGCGGCGAGGTTGGTGAACGTGTGCAGCGCGCGGTCACGCCCGGCCTGGGCGTAGCTGGCCCGCGTCTGGGGATCATCACCCAGTCGCAGCAGCGCGGCGCGCAGCGCGTTGACATCTCCTTCGGGCGTGATGAGGCCGGTGTCGCCGATCACGCGCGGAATCTCGCCAGAGCTGGAGCCGATGACCGGCGTCCCACAGGCCATCGCTTCGATTAGCACCCGCCCGAATTGCTCCATCCAGTTGGGCTGCGTCATCGAGGGCACGGCGAGCATGTCCACCTCAGCGAGCGCGGCGGGAACGCCAGTGGTTGGAACGGCGGGGTGGAAGTCTACCCGCTCGCGCAGCCCGCGCTCGCTCACCATTTGGCGCAGCACAGACTCATCTGGCCCGCTACCGATGAAGCGCAGGCGGTAGCGTGGCGGCATGTTCGCCAGCGCCTCGATCAGTAGCCCGGCGCCTTTGTAGAGCGTGAGCCGGCCCAGATAGCCGATCACCACGGTATCGGGCGATGGGCGCGGCTCCCGTCGAGGCATGGGTTGGTACAGTTCCGGATCTATGCCGTAGACGGTGAAGATCGAGAGCGGGCCTCTATAGCCCTTGCGGCGAGATACCTCACCGGCGGCGGCGTTGACCGCGATCACGTGGGCAGTGCGCGCGTAGTTGTAGCGTTCCATGGCGGAATAGGGGAACGGGTAGTCCTTGTAGATGTTCTGCAGGACGACAAAGACCGTCCGCGCCCCGGCTAGCTGCGCCGCGCGCTGGGCCTGCGCGCCCGCCGGATTGTACGGCTCCTCGTCTATGTGGACGATGTCGGGCCGCAGCTCGCGGATGGCGGCCGAGAGACCGCGGTACATGTAGAAGTGGTAGCGGCCATTGAAGACGATAGGCGTGGGCTGGACCTGATAGCCGCGCACATAGGTAGGGACGAACGGCAGCGTGCGGCCATCGTCTGAGCGCCATTCCGGCGGGGTAATCAGCGTTAACTCCATGCCCGGCGACGTGGCCAGCTCCTCCAGCATGCGCTGCGACGATTCCGCGACAAAGGTTTTCGAGACGACCACCACCCGCACGGCGCCTACCTCATCTTCCTGGTTCGTTTTGCCCGCTCGCTCCGCATCAGAGGCCAGCGACATCAGCGTAGAGCGCGCTGGTCTCCGCCGCCACTCGCCGCCAGTTGAACTGCTTGGCGTGCGCCAGCCCACGGGCGCGCAGGTCCGCGCTCAGCTCCGGCGCCATGAGCGTGCGATAGATCGCCGCGCCGATTTCGTCGGTGTCGTCCGGGTTGACGAGAATACCTGCCGAGCCCACGACCTCAGGCAGTGAGGTGGCGCTGGAGCAGACGACCGGCGCGCCGCAGGCCATCGCCTCTAGCGGGGTCAGCCCGAAGCCCTCGTAGCGGGAAGTGAAGGCGAAGCACGACGCCGCGCTGTAGAGCGCTGGCAGATCGGTCTCCGCCACGCGCGCGCAGACGACCTGCCGCCCGATCCCGAGCGACTCCGCCAGCGGGCGCCAGTCAGGATAGACTGGGCTTGTCCCCAGCTTGGTATGGTCGCCGACGATGAAGAGTCGGAGCTCGGGGTCGCGCATCTCGTGATAGACGGCGGCGAACGCGCCGACCAGCCGCTCGACGTTCTTGCGCACATCCAGGCCGCCGACGTTCAGGACGAACCGCTGCCCCAGGCCGTATTTCGCCCGCATCGCCCGCATGCGTTCCGGGTCTGTGACACGAGCGAAGATGGGCGCGGGCGCTTCCCGAATCACTGTGATGCGCTCTTCGGGGATGCGCAGGTACTCCATGATGTCGCCCTTGGACCACTCGGAGATGGTGATGATGGACTCGGCGCGGCGCGCGGCCTGACTGACGAGGCGGGTATAGAGCTGAGCGCTCGTTTTTGTGCGGTACTCGGGCAGCGCCAGCATGATGACGTCGTGGATCGTGACAACCTGAGGCATGCCTATGCCCCGATAGACCGGTGCGAAGTGGGGGATGTGGGCGAGCTTCGCGCCGCCGCGTTTCGCCGCCGCCGGGAATCCAGCCTGCTCCCACATCAGCTTCTCCAGCCTGGCGCCGCGGGCGGGACCACCGATGGGGGCGACTTCCCAGTGAAAACTGGAGGGCGTTTCAGGGGTGACTTTCGGGGGCTTGGGGCCGAGGATGAGGTAATCGGTGACGCCATCTACCTGGCCCAATGCCTCCAGCAGGCTATAGACGTAGCGTCCCTGGCCAACTTCAGGCTCTTGCAGGAACAGCGCATTGATCGCGACTCGCATCGTTGCCGTATCCGCTCTCTCACCGGGTCGTGCGGCGCCTTGCCACGCCAGCATAGGATAGCATATCCGTTATGGGCCCGCATCTGGCGCTGGGAGTGGCGTTGTGGCGGGAGCGACCCCAAGGCGTAAGAGCTTGGGGGGCGCGGGGGTGGACAGCCGTAGCAGCGCGCCGAGCGTCAGGCCGAACTGGAGCTCCATCGCATGGACGAACAGGTTGTCGGTGACGTTGTGGATGCACAGCGCGATGATCACGGCGGCGAAGCCGATGCTCAGCGCGCGGGCGTCCACGCCGGTCAGCCCACCCCGCCCGCCGCGCTGACGGTCCGTCGCGCGGGTGGCGCGCCAGCCTAGGTAGAGCGCAGCGCAGACCAGCGCCAGGAAGGCCAAAAGCCCCAGCGCGCCCGTCTCCGCCGCCACATTGATGTAGTAGTTGTGCGCGTGCGTGAGGGACTCATCCCACCCAGGGATCTTGTAGTGCTGGTAGGCGGCGCTATAGTTGCCCGCGCCCACGCCCAGAATGGGATGCGCCGCGAACATGCGCAAGCCCGCGACCCAATGCGCCAGTCGCTCAATGGTCGAGAAGTTGGCGTCGTTGACCTGCGCGGTCAGCGAGACATCGTTGATGCGGAACTGGGCGAGCAACTTATCCTGCACGCTGAGAGGGATGAGATGCGTCACCCAGGCGATAGCGACGAGCGGCGCGCCAATGGCCGCGAGGATGGCCGCTTGCCGCTCTAGCCGCCAGCCAACGGCGACGATAACGATCACGGCGGCCACCAGCCCCAGCAGCGCGCCTCGCGAGTTGGCGAGGTACAGGGCGAAGAGCAGGAGCATGCTCGACCCACCCGCTACCCAGCGCATGCGCGGGTCGCGCCCAAAGAGCGCGAGCGCCAGCGCCACTGGCAGCGACAGGTTGAGATAGCCGCCATATGGGTTGGGCTGATCGAATGTGCCGAAGACGCGCACACTGGAGCCGCCTGGCCCGAGGAGTCCGGAGGCGAAGATCTCTTGCGCGCAGCCGAGCAGCGCCTCGGCCAGCCCACCGGCGATCACACCCCATGCCAGCCAGATAAGCTGCCGCTCGGTGCGAATGAAGCCCCAGGCGGCGCAGGCGACTACGACCACCTCACCCCACTTCAGGGCCTCTTTGATGACTGGCGTGCGGGTGTAGGCGGTCACGATAGAGAGGATGATGACCAGTAGATAGGCTAGCAGCGCCGCTAGCAGGGCGAGCGCTTCGGGCTGCGTCTGTCGCGTCTCGCGGAGCGCTGGACGGATGTCAAGCTGCCCGGTCTCTCGCGCACGCCAGAGGGCATACGCCCCTAGCGCCGCCAGCGCGCCAACGATGACGTCGGTGAGGGAGGCGCGCAGCCCCATGACGTTCAGAGTCAGCGCCTGACCAAAGCCGACCGCCAGCGGCGTGATATACAGCAGCGCGCGCGCCGCTCGCTCGGGTGTGACAGAACCTCGCGCAGCGGCTATCCTGCCCGCGCTGGCTGACATAGGCCCTCACGCTCCATCTCGACGCGGAACCAGGCGATGGTGCGCCGGAGACCGTCTTCCGGCGAGACGTGCGGCTCCCAGCCAAGCGCCGTGCGCGCCTTCTCGATGTCGGGGCATCGCCGCTCTGGGTCGTCTTCGCGCTTGGACTCAAACACTAACTCTGAGGTCGAATCGCAGAGCCGGATGATGAGTTGCGCCCACTCCAGCACTGAATGCTCTTCTGGGTTGCCCAGGTTGTAGACTTCGCCGGTCGTTCCGGCGGTGAAGAGCGCGCGCATCAGGCCGTCTACCAGGTCATCCACGTAGCAAATGCTGCGGGTCTGCGAGCCATCGCCGTGAATGCTCAGCGGCTTGCCGAGGATGGCTTGGGTGATGAAGTTGGGAATCATGCGGCCATCGTCGAGCTGGCTATTAGGGCCATACGTATTGAAGATGCGGACGACGCGCGCGTCCACGCCCTTCCGGCGGACGTATTCCATAGTGATCGTCTCACCCAGGCGCTTGCTCTCGTCATAGCAGGCGCGCACACCGATGGGGTTGACGTTGCCGTAGTAGGTCTCGGCTTGCGGATGCTGCAGTGGGTCGCCGTAGGCCTCGGAGGTCGAAGCGTTCAGGAAGATCGCGCCCTGCGCATGGGCCAAGTCGAGCAGGCGCATCGTTCCCTCGGTGTTGACGCGAATCGTCTCGAAGGGGTACATCCAGTAGCCGACAGGGCTGGCAGGGCTGGCGAGCTGGAAGATCGCATCCGTTGGGATGTCGAGCGGCTCCGTGATGTCGTGCCGGAGGAAGGTGAAGCGCGAGTTTCCCCGGAGCGGCGCGATATTACGCTCGGAGCCTGTCAACAGGGAGTCCACGCAGGTGACATCATGCCCTTCGTTCAGCAAACGCGCGCATAGATGGGAGCCAATAAACCCCGCCCCCCCAGCGACAAGAACCTTCAACGCAACCTCCAACGACCGTCAGGATGATGTATGAGACGTTGATGATATGCCAGCGTGTGGCGGCGACGGCGGCCCGAACCCGCGAGCCAGCGTCGCAGGATGGCCGCCAAATCTGATGCGCGGCGGCCATCCTGCCCAATTCTAGCCTTATGTTCGCGGAAGCGCAACCGGGCCACACCATCCCGGCCAGCCGCGCGCCAGCCGCGCGCCAGCCTCACGCGCCTGTGGCGCCAGTCTCTAGCGCGCTTATCGCCTGACGCAGCCGCGCGAGCGAGACCTCGCGGCCTAGCGCCTCCATCGTCTCGAAGAGCGGTGGGGAGACGGTGCGCCCCGTCACGGCTACGCGCAGGCTGGTGAATAGCTGTACCGGTTTCAGCCCCAGCTCCGTCACCAGATCGCGCATGCGCGCCTCCATGTCCGCCGCCACCCAACCATCCAGCGACTCCAGAACGGTGAGCGAGCGCCGCAGGCCATCGAGTGTCGTGGCGGCGTCCATGTGCTTGGCGATCAAGGTCTGCGCGGGGTACTCCAGCGTATTGACGAAGAAGAAGGAGGTCATGCCTGGCGCCTCGGCCAGCGTCTTCATGCGCTCCTGCTCCAGCGCCAGCACGCGCCGGGCGTAGTCGCGGTCAACTGGCCGAGCGACGCTGTCGGGCAGGCCGCCTGCCGCCTCTTGGCGCTCCAGGAACGGTAGCGCGCGCTCCAGCAAATCGTCCGCGCTCAGTTGGCGGATGTAGTAGCCGTTGAACCAGAGCAACCGCCCCTCATCGTAGCGCGCGGGCGCGACGCCAACGCGGTCGAGCGTGAAGGCTGCGATGATCTGGTCGCGCGAGAGGACGTTCTCTTTGTCATCATATGACCAGCCGAGCAGCGCCATGTAGTTGAAGAGCGCCTCGGGCAGGAAGCCGCGCTCGCGGTACTCCAGCATCGGGATAGCGCTCTCGCGCTTGCTCAGTTTCTTGCGGCCTGTTGGCTCCAGCACATCTGGCACGTGCGCGAAGATCGGCGGCTCCCAGCCGAGCGCGCGGTAGATGATGACATGTAGCGGCGCGCTAGATATCCACTCCTCCGCGCGCAGCACGTGCGTGATACGCATGAGATGGTCATCTATCGCGTGAGCGAGATGGTAGGTCGGGAAGCCGTCGGATTTGAGCAGAATGGCGTCGTCGAGCGTCGCATTGTCGAACTCGATGGGAGTTGGGCGCAGCGCGTCGGAGACGAGCGTCTTGCCCTCCAGCGGGGATGCCAGGCGCACGGTGTAGCTCTTGCCCTCGCTGAGGTTGCGCGCGATCTCTTGCTTGCTCATGTTACGGCAGTGGCGGTCGTAGCGCGGCGGCAGATGGCGCGCGATCTGTGATTGCTTTACCTGAGCCAGCCGCTCGCGTGTGCAGAAGCAGCGGTAAGCCGCGCCCGACTCGATCAGCCGCTCGACGTAGGGCAGATACAGGTCGCGGCGCTGCGTCTGAAAGTATGGGCCATAGGGGCCGCCGATCTCAGGGCCCTCGTCAATGTCCATCCCCAGCCACTTGAAGCCCTCGATCACCGCCTCAACAGCGCCTGGCACGGTGCGTGCTATGTCCGTATCCTCGATGCGCAGCAGGAACTGCCCATTGGTGTGGCGGGCCAGCAGCCAGCTGAAGAGCGCGGTGCGGTAGCCACCGACGTGTTGCAGGCCAGTCGGGCTGGGCGCGAAGCGTGTGCGCGCAGGCGCTTCCGCGCGGTCGCCGGAGGCGGTCGCTGTGGCTGTGTCTGGCGCTGCGGATGTGGTGATCGAGCCCTGTGGCATGCTACAACTCCTGAGCAAATTCTTAAGTTTGGAAGGGAAACACCAGGAGGACGTCAAGCGTCTTGTTCCATGTGAGCGCGGCGGAATAGCGCTTGCCAGAAGCGCCTGCCTCGCGACCCCAGGCGCTGTCCGTCCGTTGTACACTCCGAGGGAGCCAAAGGCGCGTACGGCGTACGGCTGGCGGCTGAAGGGTATCTCCCTTACTATAGCTGCGCGAGCGCGCATGTTTTCGCAGTGTATCCACCCCGATGATAGCCTGTCAAGCGCCAGTCTGAGCGGTTTCCAGGCTCGGCGCGCGGCTGTTTGATAGATTATGTTGGTCATGGAGGATAGTCGTTGGATACATCAGGAATGACACCGACCCCCGATGAGCCAGAGCGCTCCGAGCCTGAGACGGGAGCGGAGTCGTCAGAGCGCGAGACGTTGAATCAGGCCGCCCAGCCAGACTCGGATAGCCCGCTACTGCCACCAATCGGTATGGAGGCGAGTTCTGAACCGGGCGCCGCCGAGCCCGACCGCACGGAGAGCATGGATGGCGTTGACGCGATGGACAGCGTCGGCGCGGCGGGCGAGCCGGACGACCTCGGGGCGCCCCAGGCGGCGGAGCCCGCGCCGGTTCCCAGCGCTGGCGATAATCTGGCTGACGTGGCCGAGCCAACGCCGCCGGAACCGTACCGTCCGCCATACTATGCTGACGCGAGAGCGCCCGTTTCGGCTGCCGCCGAGCGCGCCAATCGCCGTCGGCGGCGGTACAGCATGTATTTGCGCCGGGCGACGCGCGCCCGCGCCGCCGCGCGCTCGGCGACGTTCGCACGGGTAACGTGGGCGGGCATCATCGCGCTGAGCGTGCTGACGCTATCCGTGCTGACCAGCACGATAGGAGCGGCTGCCGCCTATTACCAGTCGCAGGAGGTGTCCATCGCGGCGCTCAGCCGTACCGTCTCGGGGCGCGACAGCCTGCGCATCTATGACAAGACCGGCGTTCTGCTGTATCAGGTCAACAAAGTTGGCGCGCAGCATAGCATTCCCATCGCGCAGATACCAATCACGGTGATCAACGCCACGATCGCCATCGAGGACCACACCTTCTGGACGAACCCCGGCGTTGACGCCTCCTCGATCGTTCGCGCCGCGCAGGCGAACTATTCCAGCGGCACGATCTCGCAGGGCGGAAGCACGATCACGCAGCAGCTCATCAAGCAGAACATTCTGGGCGCGCATGAGACGTACACCCGCAAGCTGCAGGAAGCGATCCTCGCCGTCGGCTTGACCGAGACGGGGGCGTACTCCAAGCAGCAGGTCCTGACGATGTACCTGAATTCGATCAGCTATGGGCACGAAGCCTATGGCATCGAATCGGCGGCGCAAATCTACTTCGGCTATCAAGCCGACCCGCGCACCGGCATGTCAGCCGCGCAGCATCTCGACCTGGCCCAAGCCTCGATGCTCGCGGGGATCCCGCAGAACCCGAACCTCAACGACCCCATCGCGCACTTCGACAAGGCGCGGGCGCGCCAGCATGAAGTGCTTGCCGACATGCAAAAGTACGGCTACATCACCAAAGCGCAGGCGGACGCCGCCTGGGCCGAGGCGGGCAAGCCCGGCTTCTTCAGCAAGATCACCACGGCCGCGCCCAACCTCGCGCCAGCCTTCGTGTACTTCGTGATTGACCAGCTCCAGGCGATGGTCGCCTCCGGGCAGCTCACGCTGGGGCGCTCCGGTCTCAACGTCTACACGACGCTGGACCTCGATTTGCAGAACCACACGCAGGCCGCGATGAAGAAGCATCTCTATGGCAATGATCGCGACGACTACGGCGGCTTCATTCGCGATGACCACATCTCCAATACCGCCGGCATTATGGCGGATAACGCCACCGGCGGCATCAGGGTGATGCTTGGCAGCGTGGACTACAACAGCACGAAGATTAATGGCGAGTTCAACGTCGTCACGTCGGGCTATCGCAGCGCGGGCTCGGCGTTCAAGCCGATCGTCTACGCAACCGCGTTCTCCAAGGGCTGGTTCCCGGCGATGACGCTTTCCGATACGCCGACCATCTTCTGGGACGAGGGCTCGCAGTCGCAGTACAGGCCGTCGAACTACGGCGGAAACTGGTACGGCGAGATGACGCTGCGCAGGGCGCTCCAGAACTCCCGCAACATTCCTGCAATCAAGGTGATGCAATACGCCGGCATCGCCGACGTGCAGCGCAACGCGATGCGCATGGGCTTGCGGACGTGGGAAGGCAGCTGGGGGCTGTCTTCGGTGTTGGGCACGCTGGACGTCACGCCATACGATATGGCGCAGATGTACTCGGTGTTCGCCAACTATGGTCAGTTCATCCCGTTCTATGCGATAGACCGGATCACCGACAGCTCGAACAATGTGCTGTTCCAGTATCAGCAGCCGCGTCCGGTCGAGGTGCTCTCGCCGCAGGTCGCCTATATGATTACCAGCGTTCTGGACGATAACTGGGCTCGCCAGCCAGAGTTCAATCCGTGCACACCACTCTACCTTGACCCGTTGACCAGTCCAGATGGCCCAGATTTCATTCACCCAGGAAGGTTCGGGCCGATTGGAACGCAGGAGTGCTCGCGAATCTACGCAGGCCACGGGAAGAGCCCTCTCGCGTGGCCATCAGCGGCTAAGACCGGCACGGCGTCGGACTTCACCGACGACTATACCGTCGGGTACACGACCAAATACACCATGGCGGTCTGGGCGGGCAATAATAATCACAAGCCCATGGCTCCCTGCAACACGTGCGTCTCGCACGTTGATGGTGTGACGGGCGCGGCGCCGACCTGGAACCGCGCGATGCTCTATGCGATGCAGCGCGACAACCTGCCCAAGACGGACTTCGCGATACCGAGCGGCCTGCAACGCCATAAGTGGACCTCCAACGGCATCACCTCCACGGACTGGTTCCTGGCGGGTCCGCTGCCCGCGAACAATACTGGCAGCACCGGCGAGAACTTCCACGTCTGTTATCCGCCGAATTCCGACTTCTGGGTCATCTGCCCCAGCAGCCCCGCTCCAACGCCCAAGCCCGGGCCAGGAGGCGGCGGCGGTGGCGGAGGCGGCGGCCCTCCCCACCCCAAGCCGCGCCCCTGATACCTTTGTAAGCGATCCTTGCCGCCTTTGTACGGGTTCAGATAGCTGACGTCGCTTGCCAGCGCAGACGCTTCGCGAGCGACGTCAGTCGCGTTGTCTCCCCAAGAAACGTGACCTTCCAGCTTGACGGGCGCCGTGGCCAGGCGATATACTCCTGATATGGAACAAATGTTCAATACGGCTGTGCGCCTGGCGCGCGGCCTTGGGAGGCTTACCCATGATTGCCGAGGGATTGCTGTGGTTTGATGATGACCCACGCCGGCCATTCAGCGCCAAGATGGCGGAGGCTGCCCGGCGGTTCAGCGAGCGCACCGGCTGGGCGCCGACCGCCTGTGAGGCTCATCCACAGACCCTGGGACAGCGCGGCGCGCCCGCGCCAGCCGCTCCGCGTGGCGGACGCGCGTCGCGCGCGAAGGCCGCGCCCACCCCTGATGAGGATGCGGGCGCGCCGCGGTTGCGGGTGACGGCAAACCCCTCGCTGCGTCCGAACTACATTCTGGTAGGTATCGAAGCGGGGAAGACGCCTCGCCGCGCGCGCCAGGAGCGCTCAGGCCGCAACACTGCCTCGCGGCGGGCGCCCCGTCCTGATACTGGCTCGCGCATCAGCGCGTGAGCGCTTTGCGCGCCGCGTCGAGCAGACTCATAATCGCTTTGTTCTCGCTCTGGCGCTCTGGTGTGAGGTCTTTCCCGCTGGTCGGAAGGGAGCGCGCGTACTCGCGCAGGCGCTGGGCGGCGGTGGCGCGGCCCGAGTCGGTCGCCTTGCCAGCATAGCTCGCGGCCAGCCCGGTTACGCGCTCGGCTGCCCGCTCGCGCGCTAGCGCGAAGATTGCCTCCGCATACAGCGCGGCGTAGCTATCGAATAAGGTCGCCCGGTCTCCGATGTCCGCGATGGCGCTCCCAACCCGCTCTACCAGATCGAGCGCCTGCCCATAGCGGCTGGTCGCGGCCTCCATCTCTCCAGAGCCGAGCAGCAAGCGCGCCTCACCACCCAGCGCTTCCGCCTCCAGTAGCGGATTGGCGCTCGCGCGCGCAAGGCGTATGGCCTCGGTGAACGCGGTCCGCGCGCCACTGTTGTCGTTTAGGTTGCGATGCGCCTCACCTAGGCTGATCGCGGCCAGCGTTTGGCCGGCGACATCCTGCGCGGCGCGCAGACGAGTCAGCGCCTCAGGAAGGGTAGTCGCCGCCTCTTCCCACAGCCCGCGCCGGAGCAGGACGCGCCCCAACCCGACCGAAGCCAGGGCCTCCGCGACAATCGCTTCCCGCGCCTGCGCCAGCGTCGCCGCGCGGTTGAAAGCATTGACGGCGGTCTGAAGGTTCTCGCTCATCAACTCGGCCTCAGCGCCAGCCAGCATCGCCTCGATCCGCGCAATGTCATCTCCGGACGCTTCCGCCAGCGCCAGCGCCTCATGCGCGTGCGCCCGCGCGCTAGCGTGCTGGCCCACCGAGGCGGAGATGCTCGACCAGACGGCGTTCGCCAACGCCTCTGGGCCGTGTTCGCCGCCATTTGAGGATTTATGCGCCAGGCGCAGCGCCTTGGTGACCAGGTCGGTGGCGTCGTCGAGCCGGCCCTGAGTCAGCGCGAGACGCGCCCGCTCGATGGAGGCGTGCGCCGCGAGCGCTGAGCGGCCCTGCGCCTTGAAGCGTCGCTCGGCCTGCTCCAGATGGGATTCCGCGAGGTCGCTGGCGCCGCGCGCCCGAGCGATGCGCCCAAGGCCCAGAATGGCTTCGGCCTCCAGGGCGGGTTGCGCGGCCTCCTGGGCGAGCGTCCGCGCCTCTTCGAAGAGATCCTCCGCCTTGCGGGGTGTGGCGCGCCGCCGGTTGGCTTCGGCGGCGCCCAGCGCAGCGCGCAAATAAGGAGCCTGGGCTTTCAGCGCCGTATACGCGCGCATCGAGCGCTCGTAGAGGTTGACCGCTTGCACGAGCTGGCCGCGCCGCAAGTTGATCTCGCCCAGCGCGCGGTTGACGTTGGCTCCTCCTAGCGCCGCTCGGGCGCTGGCATACGCCTCGCCCGCCTTGACGGCGCTGGAGAGCGCCTGATCGAGCCGTCCCGCCCGCAGGCTGACTTCCGCCAATCCAAGCGTGCCGTCAGCCGCGCCCAGGTCATATTCGACTGGACCTGAGGCGTCAATGGCTTCTCCGAAGCGAGCCGCCGCGGACTCGATCGCGCCGTCCTCCAAATCGAGATGGCCCAGGCTGTTGAGCGCGTCAATCACTCCATATTGGTCGCGCGCGGCCTGGTAGAGCGTGAGGGCATGCTCTAGCGCCTCGCGCGCGGCGGCGCGATCGGCGCCCATGGAGAGCATCTCACCTTGACCGCGGGCGGCGTCGGCCTCGCCCACGCCATCATCATGCTGCGCGTAGAGGCTGCGCGCCTTGCTATAGTACTCTGCGGCGCGCGGATGGCGTCCGCGCAGGCGTTCAACATGGCCCAGGGCCAGCGATGCCCCAGCCTGCCCGCTGACGTCGTGCGCCTTCTCAAAGAGCCGCAGGGCGAGGAAGTAATGCTGCCAGGCGGCGTCTATCTTGCCGCGCTGGCGCTCGATGTGGCCCAGCGCCAGTGTGGCGGCGGCTTCGCGCTGGGGCGCGGCGTCCTTCGCGTCTTTGTAGTAGGCGATGGCGCGCTCGTAGCTGGCCTGCGCCTGATCGAGCGCGCCGTTCTGCCGCTGGGCCTCGGCGAGCGCCAGGCGAGCGTCGCCCGCGCGCTCCAACTGGTCAAGCTGCCGGAAGCGCGACTCGGCGCTGGTCAGCGATTCGGCGGCGCGCTCGACACGGCCCAGTGAGAGCGCTTCCTGTCCGGCGCGAAGCGCCTGCTCCGCTTCGGTCTGTTCAGTCTCTTGAGCCATGATCCGTCTCTCACTCTCTGCTCATGAGTCACATCGCTAAGTCCTCTGACGCCTGCGCGCCCTATTGAGAATACGGCGCGGCCCGGGGAAGCGTCAAAGCGGCGTCGGGCGGTTGACGCGGCGGCGGGTGATGCGCGACACTGCCTCGCGCGGGTGGGCGTGGCGCCTGTCCCGCTCCCCGAACCTGATGGAGTGAACAATGCCAACCTACTGGCTCGAGTTGAGCGTCACCGCGAATCCGGAAGCGGTGGAGGCCGTGACCGAGGTCATCAGCCGCTATACGCAGGGCGGCGTCGCCATCGAAGAGCCATATCACCTGCTCGATGACGGCCAGGCGCACGAGCCAGTTCCAGGCGCGCCAGTCACATGCCGCGTCTGGATTCCGAACGACGCGGACGCCGAGGATACCCGCGCCCACATCGAGAATGGCCTGAGTCTGCTGCGCATGATTGACGCCAGCGCGGTAGGCGCGCTTCAGACACAGCGTGTGGCCGAGGAGGATTGGGCCAACGCCTGGAAAGAGCATTTCCAGCCGCTCAAGCTAGGACGGCGCGTGGTCATCCGCCCCTCATGGCGTGAGTACCTGCCAAACGGTGATGAGGTGGTGATTGATCTGGACCCGGGCATGGCATTTGGAACGGGGCTGCATCCGACGACACGCAACTGCGTCCTGCTGCTTGAGGAGGCGGTCAGGCCGGGCGCTCGCCTACTGGATGTCGGCTGCGGCTCGGGCATCCTATCGCTGGCGGCGCTGGAGCTGGGGGCGGCGAGCGCTTTGGCGCTGGACGTGAGCGCGGTCGCGGTGGAGGCGACGCGCGAGAACGCGCGGATCAACGGCCTGGCGGAGCGGGTAGACGCACGATTGGCTACGCTGGAAGGCGCGGATGGCGAGCCCTATTTCCCTTTGCCTCCAGGGATCGCGATGCTCGGCGCCGAGATTGGGACATTCGATCTGGTGGTGGCGAATATCATCGCGCGGGTCATTGCGCAGCTTGCCCCGGCGCTGGTGCGGGCGACGCGCCCCGGCGGCGCGCTGATCGCTAGCGGCATCATCCAGGAGCGACGAGATGAGGCGGTCCAGCCGCTGATCGCCGCTGGGCTGGTAGA
>DASTKI010000064.1:0-3183 GCA_035716045.1 Ktedonobacterales bacterium | reverse complement strand
CGAACTGAGCTGGTTGATCGAGCGCAATTACATCCCCATGCCGCGCGTAATAGGGCGTGTAGTCGTTCGCCATCATGCTGCTGTCATAGGTGAAGCCGTGGGCCAGCAGCAGATCAACCGAGTGCTGGCTGAGATCCCAGGCAGGCGAGCGGTAGCCAGTCGCCGCAGCGCCAGTGAGATGGCGAATCGCCTCATTTCCCCGCACCAGCACTACCTCCTCCGCCTCGCGCGCGAGATTGACCGGCGCCTCGTGCGCGTAGCCGTGGTGGCCAATCTCGTGGCCAGCAGCGTGGATGCGCCCGCAGAGGTCGGGATATGTTTCGATGGTATGGCCGGGAATGAACCAGGTGGCATGGATGCCGTGGCTGGCAAGCAGCGCCAGGATACGTTCCGCGCCGACCGCGCCGAACTCCCCCTGCGAGATCGGCGTCGGCGACGTAATCCCCCGCGCGAGCCAGAGCGAGAGTGCGTCAAAGTCGAACGTCAGGCAGACCAGATGGCGTGGCATGGGCAAACCCTCCTTCTGAGTTACGCTTTGGCGGATTGCAGGCCGAGCAACGCACGACCTGCGCCCGGCACGCCGCGCTGCTGAATCAAAACCTTGAAGCCGCCGAGACCCGCCGGGTTGAGCAGGGCCGCGAGGGCGTTGCGCTCCGACATGCGCCGCAACTGGTCAAGCTGGCTATTGCCGATGACGCCCCCGCGCCCGATAGCTGGCGCGCTCAACGCGGCCATCCGCTCGCGCAGGCCCAGAGCCGCCAGAAACGCCGCCTGGCTAGTCAACCCCGCCAGCCGCAGCCCACTCTCACGCCCCGTCTGAATGAGCGCGCTGAAGTTGACGTGCGCCGTCAGGTCCTGCGTGCCGGGCTGCGCCAGCGGCCGCTCGCCAAACTGGTGCTGGCTATAGACGGCGAGAGTGCCGCGCCTGCGGTCGCGCGTGTAGAGCCTGCGCGCGGTGTCGCCGTAGTCTATCGTCAGGACGAAGCCGCGCTGGATGCCCGCCGCGACCCGCCGCATCCAGTCGCGTGCCTCCACGCAGACCTCTGCCCGCCAGCCATCGGGAAAGCCGCGCCAGGGAATGTGATAGTCGTCCAGATACGCCGCCACCTCAGGCGTAGCGGATGGCCCAGCGCGTTCGACGAAGCGCCCCTGCTCCTCATCCACATCCACGTAGATTTCGCGGAGCGCGTCGCCGTGCTTCTCGACGATATGCACCGGCAGCGCATCAACCAGCTCATTCGAGACGAGACACCCGGTGATGCCAGCTGCGGGCAACGCCTCGTCCAGCCCCGCGGCCCAGGTTAGCGCGTGCTTCGGCGCGCCTAGCCGCTCCAGTTCCGCTCGCAGCCGTTCCTCACGGGCGTCGTGGAGCGCCGTGCCAGTGGGCGTGCGGTCGTCCAGCGTGTAGTGGAGCGCCTCTGCCCATTCAGGCGCGTGTTTCAGCGCCCAACCCCAGACATCGCGCGCCAGCAGGCCACGTCCTCCGCCCGACTCAACGACATCGAAGCGTGCGGGCCGACCAAGCAACTCCCACATCTGGCGCAGTTGCCGGGCAGTAGACTGGCCCCAGAGCGGGTGCAGGTCGCCGCTGGTGAAGTAGTCGCCCTCCCAGCCAACCGGCTCGCGCCCCTCGCCGCCGCCCACATAGTAGCCATAGTTCGGATGATACAGCGCGGCGGCCATGAAGCGCGCGAAGGTGATGGGGCCATTCTGCCTGATCTCGTCGGCCAGTATCCGTGACAGTTCGCGCACGTCGCCACTCCTTGCGTCAGCTTCAGTTTACCGACGGTCGAATTCGCGCTCGAGCGCGGCGAGGCTGAGATGCACCATCGTCGGGCGGCCATGGCAGCAGCTTTGATGTGCGTCTACCTGCTCAAGCTGGCGGATCATCTCGCGCTGCTCCTCGGGCGAAAGCGGCTGGCCCGCCTTGATGGCCGCTTTACAGGCGACGTTGGCGAGCGCGTGCTCCTCCCAGGTCTCGCCGTGGCTGGCCGCCTCGCTATCCGCGCCCACCAGCTCTAGCAGTAGCTCGCGCAGCGATTGCGGATGCGCCTGCGCGCTGAGCGTCGCGGGGACGGCGCGCACCAGCATCGCGTCGCCGCCGAACGGCTCGATCTCGAAGCCGATGCCGCGCAACTGCTCCAGGTGATCTTCGACCGCCTCGCGCTCGGTGGCCGCCAACTCGACGGTCTGCGGCTCGAGCAGCCCTTGTGATGCGACGCCACGCGCGCGCCATTCAGCCACCATCTTTTCCAGCAGGATGCGCTCGTGTGCGGCGTGCTGGTCCACCATGTAAACGCCGTCTGGCCCCTCGGTGATGATGTAGCTCTGCGAGACCTGCCCCAGCACTCGCAGCGCCGGGAGTTTCTTGCCGCCGACCGCGCCCTCCGCCGCGACGCCAGGCACCGCGAATCCGCCCGCCGCTCCGCGCGCCACCAGCTGCCCCGCCTCCACGCCCGCGCCACGCCAGAGCGAGTCAGGCGCTGCCGTTGCTGATGCTACCGACGACAAGCCAGGGAGCGCGCCATCCAGCGACGCAAACGGCGAGTCCGATGATGGCCACGCAGGGGCGCTAAATGCCCGCCCGGAGAGTTCCGGCGTCTCGGCGGTGGCGAGAACCGCCGCGCGCACGGCCCGCTGGACGGCAGCATAGACCAGCCGCTCGCGCAAGAAACGCACCTCCGTCTTGGCGGGATGCACGTTGACATCCATCTCCGACGGATCGAGCGCGATGTTGATGACCGCGATAGGGTGTCGCCCAGTTAGCAGCAGCGAATGATACGCCTCCTCGACGGCATAGTTGAGCGTCCGGCTCTGCACCCAGCGGCCATTGACGAAGAACGAGATGAACTGGCGCGTCGCCTTGTAGCATGAGGGACGGCTGACGTAGCCGCTGACCTGCGGTCGCTCGCTGGCCGTGTGCTCTTGCAAGTGCCCGGTGTCGCTATCCTCATCCAGCGCGACCATCTGCTCGGCGACACGCAGCCCATAGACGGCGACGATGGCGCTCAACAGCTTGCCATCGCCGGGCGTGCTGAAGACCTGCCGCCCCTCGCTGATGGCGGTGAAGCGGACGCCGGGCCACGCCAGCGCGTACTGCTCCAACAGGCGCAGACAGTGGGCAGTCTCGGTGGCGCGGGTCTTGAGGAACTTAAGGCGGGCGGGTACGCTGGCGAACAGTCC
>DASTKI010000063.1:0-7596 GCA_035716045.1 Ktedonobacterales bacterium | reverse complement strand
CTACACCTGGCGCGAGATCCCGATCATCTTCGCCGACCGGCGGGTGGGCAAGTCGAAGATGTCGCGCACGATCTTCCTCGAGGCGTTCCTCTGGGTGCTCAAGACGCGCCTGACCGGCGACCGCGCCGTGCGCCAGCCGCCCGCCCCGCCGCGCCCCACCGCCCAGATCAGCTCCCGCCAGCCCTAAGCGCCCCAGCGACCCGCGCCATCAGACCGTGAGCGCGACGCAGTGGGCATAGAGGGTCAGGTCGCCGTCACCACCCACGATGACGCTCCAGCCCTCATAGGGCGCGCCAGCGGTCGCGCTCGTGATGACGAGCCCGCCGCCACGGAAGCCACCAGCGGTCGCGATCGGACTGGCTGGACAGGGCAGCGTCGCGCCGTCGGGCCGCTGGCCCCGGCTCGATGAGTGCGGGTCGAGGCTCGCAACGACATCGCTCCCCGCGCGCGCATGCTGGCTGGCGCACAGCGCATAGACCGTTCCAGCGCTGAGGCTGGGCATGGCCGCATACCAGCCATTGCCATCCGGGCGCGAGGCGACGACTGGGCCGCTAGCCTGAAAGCCGCCGCTGAGCAGGACTGAACCAGCAGGGCACGAGGCGGCTCTGGTCGGGTCTATGGGCGCCTGGACGATCTGCGGGCCAAGCCCGGCGCCCGCTGGGACGCAGTACGCCTCGGCGCGGAGGATGAACGCTGGGCTGGCGGCTGCGGCGACTGTCCAGGTCGTTGCGCTGGCGGGGTAGCTGGCGACGATGATCGCGGCGTATTCGAAGGTATCACTCGAAGTGTAGCCGCCGCCGATCAGCGCTTCACCGGCCTGACATGAGGCCGACGCCTCTGTGCGTGGCGCTTCGGAAGGAACCTGTACGCTCGCCGAACGCGCGACGATGCCCGGATGAATGGCGACGCCCGATGTGCGATCGGACGGCGTGGTCACGCCAGCGCGCCCGACCCCACATGCGCTGATAGACATCAGGATGGCGAGCAGCGCGCTCATGGCGAGCGTGCCACGAGGCGCGCGCCGCCTGAGCAGCCTGTCATGACACATAGCGCGCCCAGTCCTTTCATCGTTCCGCGCGGACTACGAACAATCGTGAGACTGGACGCCGCGGGCGGGCGCAGAGTTCCCCACAGCCCAGGTCATCCCTGGCGCGCCGTCTGTCGAGCGCCACGAACAGCCGCCACGCTTCCCTCCCACATGTGGGTGAGCGCGTGGCGGCTGGTGTGGTGGATGTATCAGGTCGGGAGCGGGCGCCGGGCTACCAGGACTGGTCGCCCCTCCCACTGTTTGGCCCCATCTGGCCATACGGCCCGTTCTGCCCGTTCTGGCTATACTGCCCGTTCTGGCCACTCTGGCCGTATTGGCCGTATTGGCCGTATTGGCCGTATTGATCGCGCTGACCGTTCTGATCGTACTGGCCAAACTGGCTGCGGGCGCCGGAGCCGCGCGCGCCAGCGCTGTTCATTCCGCCCATGCCGTTCGCGCCGCCCATCTGGCTCATCGGCCCCATCTGGCCGTACTGGCTCTGGCCATATTGACTATAGCCTCCCCAGTCGTCTCCAACCAGTGAGGTGGGATTCAGCCGGAAGCTGGGCGCGCGCGCGGCGATGCGCCCACTCGTCGGGCCCATCGCCGGGCGGGCGGTCGCTGGCGCGGGGAGCGCCATCTGCCCCATCTGGCCCGGCCGTAGCGCTGGGACGGAGCCGGTGACCGACTCCATACGGCGGCGCATCTCGTCCTCCGCATCGCGGCTCTCAGAGGTTACGCTGACGCGACCACCCACCACGCGCTGCAGGTCGCGCACGACCATATCGAGCTGCTCGGCGCTCTGTGTCGCTTCGGTCGCGCCGGTCAGGAGCTGGCTCGATACCTGCATGGTCACGGCGATGGCCCGGTCGAGCCGGTCGCTGCTGGCCTGCTGGCGGCGGGCGGCCTCGTCAATGTAGGCGGCCAGCTCGCGCAGGTGCTGCACCGTCGCACGGGCCTGGTCCTCGGAGAGGCGGTCCCAGTACTCATTGAACCAGTTGCTGGCGGCGATGATACGCCGCGCGGCCTGGTTCATAGCGTCCGCCAGATAGCGCACACCATCAATACCGGTCTTGCAGGCGTCCACCACCCAGCTCTGCTCGCTGGCTGAGCTTTCCTGGCGCGAGGCCAGGGCCTTCAGCACACCGGCGGCGCCTTCGAGCTGCTGCGCCGATTGCTCTACCGGGCTCGCCGTCCGCGAGCCGACCAGCAAGCCGAGCAGGATCGCCAGCACGGCGACGATCGCGGCGGAGATCAGCGAGAACTGGATCTGCTGGGTAGCGACCGCGGTTACGGTCGAGATCGGGCTATCGAGGAAATACGTCCAGGGCAGGATGTTCAGCGGTTCCTTCTTCTCCAGTCCCGCCAACTGGTCCATCGCCTGGATCTTGACCGCCGCGAACTGTGACTGAGTCTTCCCGCCGGGCGTGGTAACGCCCTCGAACGTCGTTTCCTGGGCCGAGCCCGATGAGGCGGCGGCCACTTGCGGCAGGCTATTGACAGTCGGGGCGGACGTGAGCCCATAGAGGCCGAGGCCGCTCACCAGGCTCTGGGCCTTGGCGTCCAGCGGAGCGATGGCGGTGAAGCGCCCACCGGCGTCCGTGTCGGCAATGCGCACGCCGTTGTCGTCGGTGATGAACGCCGCGCTATCCGAGCCATCTGACCTCGCGCCCTGGTCAACGAACCCCCAGAGCTTATCCAGCTTCAGCGTCGCCTGCAGGAAGCCCATCGCCCGTCCGGAGGGCGGAAAGGTCTTGAAGATGGGCGTATAGAGACGAACGTAGGCGTAGCCGCCCTTCCGATCGAAGTAGACCGGCGAGATATTCTGCCCCCCCTGAATAACAGAGGCGATCTCCTCCGCTGGCGCGGGCGTCTTCTGCCCCGACGCCATCATGTTGAGATCGGAGGACAATAGCAGGGCGGCGCTGCTCTTGCCGGTGATGATGTACATGTTCCAGAGCGTGTAGCTATGGTCGCGCTGGGTACCAACCAGCAGCGCGCGCACCACGGAGGCCGCATAGCTCTCGCCGTTGGCGGCGCAATCAGGGGTGGGCTGGGCAAAGATGCCCTGGGCCAGCTGCGCCTGCACCTGCGCCAGGTCAGCGGCGCAGACGATGAACTCGTGGGCGGTCTCCAGCGTGGAGAGCGCTACGCCATCGAGCAACCGCTCTGTGAAGTAGTCGTTGATCCGGGCGGCGGTAACGCTGGCGTCGGAGGGAAGCACGTCAACGCTCTGCTTGATCAGCGTCTGGCGCGTAAAGTAGTCATTGACGCCGACGACGGCGGCCAGGGGGAGCAGCGCCGCCAGGAGCATCAGCAGGGAGAAGCGGACGGAGAGGGATACCCGGCTGCGACGGCGCGACGCCGTTCCCCTGGCCTGGGCCGCTCGCTTCGAGTTCGCTGTCATCGCCATAATCCATGCGCCTCATTTCAGGGGGGTAATGGACCGCCGCCGCGTAGGCGCCGCTAGCCGCCGCGAGCGCCAAAGTGGACGGTATACATAATGGCCAGACGGTCTTGTCTAGCGCGCGGTTCTGGTACTTTCGGGCGCGGGACGCCTCGCGCGCTTCAGTCCGACGCGTCGAGCGAGGACGCCGCGATATCGGGTGGCGAGGAAGCGGACCGCTTGGTATGCTCCGGCTGAACGGGCGCATAGCCTGACACCAGGAGCATCAATAGTAGTAGACCAGACCTTGACTTTCGAGCTCACGCAGCAGCGTCAACACTTCCTCTATTTGTTTAGACGAGAGGCGCGCCAGATCAATGACATTGTGCTCCCCATCGGCTAGCATCAGCACCGTGCGATGGGCCCGGCTCAGGTTATAGGTCTGGACAACCGAGAGCAGGTCGCGTACGGTGGGAGCGCGGCGCGGGCGGCGCAGCAGCGTGGCGTCGGCGCCGGAGCGCCCGTCTTGGCGCTGGGGCGCGGGCATGCCGGTCAGGCCCGATGTGGGAAACGAGCTAGGGGGTGGCGGGGCGGACTGTATTGGCCCCGTGATGGGCGTGCTGGTCTGCGGCCAGCCTTGAGGCAATCGCAGCGAGCCTGACGTCGGCGTCGGCCCCTGGCCGCCATTCATGCCGCCATTCATGCCCGGCGTGGAGCTGGCGCGAGGATCGGGCCAGGACGAGCTAAATGGCCCGGTTGGCCCGCTCGCTGGCTGGCTCAGGGGCGCGGAGCCAGGCGCGGAGCCAGGCGCGGAGCCGGGAGCGAAACCAGGCGCGGGCGGCGGGCTCATCGGGGTATACCAGCTTCGCGGGCTGGTGGGGTCATGGCGCGGCGCCTGACTGGGTGGCGCGTAGTGCCCAGGCGTGGAGCCCGCCCAGCGGTCCTGGCCATTGGGAGCGGCGCGGGCCGGCTGCGGGAACGCGAGATTGGACGCCGGAGGCGCGGCGTCCGGGTCGAACGAGAAGCGGCAAATGCCCCAGCCGCCCAGCACAGTGAGCGCATCCTGCCCGCGCACGCGCTCCACCGCCGCAAACGTCGCGTGGCCGGCATGGAAGTAGATCGCGCCTTCCTCCAGCATCTCGCCGGAGCCTCGCTCGACCATCAGCAGCCCGGTACGCCGCCCTAGCTCAACAACCTCGATGACATCCGCCAGGCGGTTGGTCGCTGTCACTCTGGGCTTTGCCATTGTTCCACTCGCCCTTCATCGTGACCCTATCTGTAGTCCTGTTTCCCGCTGATTCAAACCCCGGCCCGCTCGCCCCCATCGGCGCTGGTGAGATGGACGCCCATCGCGGTTCCGCTCACTCTGGGAACACCCTTCAGCGGGCGCTCGTCGCCACACTGGCAAGCTACCTGTGTTGTCGCGTCATCATGACGCATACGCTTGAGTTAGCAGTATAGCACGCTCCCGCCTCCGCTCCCTATCCAGATGGGAGCAAAGCGGCGCCTGCGCCACGTGGACGCCACACGCGCCGGGCCGCGGTCACTCGCCGCGCCTCTCGTCCATCCCCTCCTGACGGCGGCGCTCCTCGCGGCGCTGGGCGAACTCGGCCAGCTCCTTGACGAGCTGCGCCTGCTCGCGCGAGCAGACGAGCAGACCATCGGCGGTATCCACGATCACTAGACCCTCGACACCCGCCGTAGCGATGATCCGGCCCGTCGCGCTGTAGACCAGCGTGTCGCGCGTCTGGGTCTCCAAGTAGTTGTCAGGCTCGAGCCCGACCACCACATTGCCCGAGGCGTTCGCTGGGAAGAGCGTGGCCGCCTGGGCCCAGCTGCCAATGTCGTTCCAGCCGACCGAGATGGGGATGACGACGATGCCACTGGCGCGCTCCATGACCCCAACATCAATCGTGATGTTCTCCTGGAGGCGCGGCCAGACGGCGCGAATCACCGCCTCCACCTCCGGCGTGACGCGCCCGTTCGCGCGCTCAGCGGCGGCGCGGATCTCGTCGAGCACGTCAGCGACGACCGGCGTATGCCGGCGCAGCTCTTCGAGAATGCGGTCCACACGCCAGACGAAGATACCCGAGTTCCAGACGTAGCAGCCTTCGCGAAGGTATTCTTCGGCGACATGGCGCTTTGGCTTCTCGACGAACTGCTCGACGATGTGCGCGCCCAGGCCCTGGTGATGGGCCAGCGGCGCGCCGTAGCGGATATAGCCATATCCCGTCTCAGGATAGGTCGGTGAGATGCCCAGCGTCACCAGGTGGCCCTGCGCGGCCACCTCCTCGGCGAAGCGCAGCGCCTCGCGAAAGCCCGCCGGGTCGGCGATGGCGTGGTCAGCGTGGAATGAGGCCATGACGGCGTTCGGGTCACGCGCGGCAATCAGTGTGGCGGCGAGGCCGATGGACGCCGCCGTGCCGCGCCCCTCCGGCTCAGCCACGATCTGCCCGCGATTCAGCCCCGGAAGCTGCCGCGCGACATCATCCGCGTAGGCCCCAAACGTAACCACATACAGATTGTCCATCGGCACGAGCGGCGCGACACGCTCGACCGTCTCCTGCATCATCGTCCGTGGGCCGGGTAGACGCAGGAACTGCTTGGGATGCGCTTTCGTGCTGAGGGGCCAGAGGCGTGTGCCGCTTCCCCCGGCGAGGATGGAGGCATACATAGGCTGCGTCGCTCTCGACTTCCTTCTGAAATGTGGCCCGCTGGCATTCCCATCACGCGAGTGGCGCGATAGACGCCCGGGCGCTAACACATCGCTCGCGTACAGACAGCGGGATATAGACGGCGCAGTAGCATGGGAACGAAGCCGCCCGGCGCGCGATGACCGCGCCCGGCGTACCCGCTTAGTATAATCACATCGCCAGGCGCTGTCACGCGGCAGCCTGCATGGCACGACATCGCCGCCCATCCAGGCAAAGCCGGACGCTCACATGGCGGCGCGAGGCGCTCTTGACGCGCGCGTCTGGCGCTGCTATATATAAGCCAGTGTTTATATAGCGCCTCTTTATGTTACGGAAGAAGCGCGCCCAACACCGTGGAATGAGAGCGACGGCGCATCATGCCAGACGGCCCTACCCGCCCAACCAGCGCGGACTTTCAGGACTACCTCGAGCTGCAGCGGGCGCTGCGCGCGCTCGGCGATGAGGTGCGGCTGAACATCGTACGTGTGCTAGCTGGCCAGGGAGAAGTCAACGTGACCGACCTGGCGGCGACGCTGGTCATCAGCCAGCCGCTGGTCTCGTGGCACCTTGGCTCCCTCCGGCGGGCTGGGCTCGTGCATAAGCGCCGGCAGGGGCGGGAGGTCTACATCTCGCTCGATATCGGCCGCTACCGCGCCGTCCTGCGGCAGCTTGGCGCGCTCGTCCCCAGCGCCGCGGGCGCGGCGCCGGAGCAGCCCGCCGCGCCCGACAGCGCGCTGGCCCCAGCCGAAACATCGGGAATATTGAAAGGGCGCTGAGAGAGCGCTCGTTCGATGAGCAGGTGGACGCGCCGCGACCCTGCCTGGATCGTTGAGACTGTTTTTTCAGGAGGATTAGCTCACGTGGGCAAAGACAAGATTCGCGTGGCGATCGTCGGCGCGGGCAACTGCGCCTCATCGCTGGTTCAGGGTGTCGAATACTATCGCAACGCCCCTGAAGACGCGTTCATTCCCGGCTTGATGCACGTCAATCTGGGTGGTTACCACATCAGCGACATCGAGTTTGTCGCCGCCTTCGACGTGGACGCGGCCAAGGTGGGCAAAGACCTCAGCGAGGCGATCTTTTCCGGGCCAAACAACACCTACAAGTTCGCCGATGTGCCAACCAAGGGCGTGAAAGTCTCACGCGGCATGACGCACGACGGCCTGGGCAAATATCTCTCGCAGGTCATCACCAAGGCCCCCGGCCCGACTGACGATGTCGTGCGCATCCTCAAGGACACCGGAACGGACGTGGTCATCAACTATCTGCCCGTGGGCAGCGAGACGGCCACCAAGTGGTATGTGGAGCAGGTGTTGCAGGCGGGCTGCGGCTTCGTCAACTGCATCCCTGTCTTCATCGGTCGCGAGGACTACTGGCGCAAGCGCTTCGAGGAGGCCGGGCAGCCCATCGTCGGTGACGACATCAAGAGCCAGGTCGGCGCCACCATCGTCCACCGCGCGCTCACCCGCCTCTTCCGCGAGCGCGGCGTC
>DASTKI010000062.1:0-4414 GCA_035716045.1 Ktedonobacterales bacterium | reverse complement strand
CGCGCGGCGGTGGCGACCCTGGCGCCCGCCGCTCCAGAGTCGGCGCTGACCTGAGGCGGCGGCTCTCATCCAGACCGACTGTAGAGATCACACAAGACATAGCGAGAAGACGATGATACGACACTCGCTCCGGCGCGTGGGATTGCTGGCGCCGCTGGTGGCGCTCCTGGCGCTGGCGGCGTGCGGCAGCCAGGGCTACGCGCCCGCGCTGGGGAAGGCCGCGACCACCACGCTTGACGGCGCCCAGCCCGGCTCGTTGACGCTGACGCCGATCTACGCCACCCACGTCGTGACTTACTACCTCGGCAAGCTGATCCCCTCCGCGGGCGCGCAGACGCCGGTTGAGCTGCGCAAAGGCTCCTGCTCTGGGCCGGTAATCGCCACGTTGACGGAGGCCGCGGCGGCCCCGGCGCCCTCCGGCGCTCCCATCGTCGCGCCTGGCGCGGCGAACGGCGCGAATGTGGCGGCGGTGGTGGATGAGAACGTGTACATCGTCATCCGCGCGCGCGCCAACGACCCGAACGCCGCACAGCTAGCCTGCGGCGCGCCGCTCTCCAGCCGCCGCCAGTACTTCGACCTCTATACGCCAGGACAGGGGAGAAACGGCCCGCAGCTTGGTCTGACGCTGATCGAGCCAATCGTCGCGACGCGCGCCGAGACCCATCTCACCGCGCCAGCGGCCATCCCGCTGACCTGGGCAGTCTATGCTGGCGGGTGTCACGGCGCGGCGCTGGCGCAGGGCCAGATCGCCCAGGGCGCGACTACCAGCTACGGCGTGATTTTCCAATCCGCCCCCGCCTCCGGCTGGAGTGTCTCACTGGCGCCCGTCAAGACGCTCGCGCCTCCCCCATGCCAGAAGGTGAGCGGGTAAGCGCTATGCGATGGTAGCGCCCACCTGAAAGGCGCCAGTGGGGCGCGCCTGTGTCGCGCCTGTGTTATGAAGCGGAGCGCGCCATGTCCTCGCCGCCCGTGGATTAAACCCCCCAGCTGGCAACACGTCGCGGCCGAATGCGGAACATTTCAGGATCAAAGCCCGGGCCAAGCGCCTCGCCGCCGCGATCCAACGCCTCCGCCTCGCCGCGTATCTCGACGCCTCTCACGATCCACGGGCTAACGGATGCCAGATCATCTACGACCAACGCTACGCGCGGATTGCGCTGGACATCGCGGTATTTCTTGCGCTTGGCGAAGTCATGCCCGCCAATGTCAATTGTATCGAGCTCGGGATTGTAGCGGAATCCAACCGGTACGACGTGCGGCTGCCCATCCTGCCCGACTGTCGCCAGCCGCCCCAGCCGCTGGCCCTGGAGGTACGCGACCTCCGCGCTCGTAAAGACGCTCATTCGTTTCCCCTCATCGAGTCACTAGCATACGCCATTATCTTTGCGTATCGTACCTGCCTAGCCGCACGCGGGACACGGCCATATGGACAGGCGCCGCCCTGACCGTTTGGATGAGGGCCACACTTGTGATCGAAGGGATATTCAGGCGAAGGCTGGCCTGAATGGCGCAGGTGGCGAGCTCAATAGGGTTTGCATTGCCATTCACGCCAGCTATTGCCGTCACGGTGGAAGATCTGGTAGGCGGCCTTGATGTTGGCGTCGGCGTTGAAGGGCGAGTAACCGGAGTAGGAGGTCGAGTTCCAGGTACTAGGGTAGAGGATCTGGAAGACGCCGCTGGCGTGGCTGCCCATGATGGGGTAGGAGTTCCACGCGTTGGGATCGTAGCCCGACTCGCATTTCGCGATGTTCAGCGCACCCTGCGAGTAGGAGCCGAAGACGGCGACGATTTCGTTGATGATCGCCTGCTGGCCAGGGTTGGCGCCAATCGGTGGGCGATACGTCTGTGGCTTGGGTGTATGCGTCGGCGTCGGCAGCCAGGGCGCGGAGTTGGAGAGCGCGGAGAAGGAGCCGCCCGCGCTGAGCGAGGCGGCCTGGCCGAGCGGCGTGCTGAGCGACAGGACGCTGGCGACCATCGCCGTGGCGATCATCGCCACCATGAACTGCGCGACGAATGAGCGCGGCCCCGACCGGCGCGGGACGATATGGCGGGCGGGCAGCTTCGGCTTGCGCGCGCCGCTGATCACGACTGGCTTGGCGTCCTCCAGCGTGGCGACAGCGGCCAGCGCGCGGTCCGTGTCGGCAGGCGCCTTCTGGAGCGCGCGTGTTGGCGCGGTCGGGGGAGCGCCCGCCTCCTGGCTGGCCTGGGCCCGCCTGCCTGTTGGTCGTCTGCTCGTCTGCCGGATTGTCTCAGCGGCGTCGAGCGAGACACGGCTCACGGAGCCCAGCGTGCGGCGCGTCTGGGGCGCGCGCTCGGCGCGCGTCGGGACTTCTCCGATATCCTGCGCGCCAGTGGACGGTTCCCGCCTGGGTCCGTCATCGAACGTGCGCTGAGGCTCACGCGGTCCGGACATCCTGTCGCCCTTTCTCGCCGCCCGTCCACCTGGATGGTCATGCGGGCAGGGTTACGCGCTCATCTATCGCCGTCCGCCTGCGCAGGAGGGGATTTCCTGGGCAGCCAGCGTTGAGTATGGCGCCCGTGGTGGGGGGCGGTCAAAATGGTGGGCCGGGAGTACCACATGCGCCTCACATCCAGCGCATGGTGGAGAGCGGGTCAGTCGCGCAGGCGGCTGGCGACGTCGCTGACGCTACGCATGAGCGTCTCGATAGAGAACGGCTTGGTCAGCACAGGCGCGTTGAACTGGCGGGCCAGGCGCAGCAGCGCGTCGCTCCTGCCGAGGGCGGAAGCGGTCATGACCACGAAGCCATGCTGCCGTGCCAACGCCTCGTCACGTGCGATGATCTCGAGCGTCTCTATCCCGTTGAGCACAGGCATCATCACATCCAGCAAGACGACCATGCGACGAGACGAGGCGCGCAACCGCTCCAGCGCGCACTGCCCGTCGCTCGCCATCTCGACGGCGTAGCCTTCGCTCTCCAGCAACTCCCCGATCAATTCGCGGATGTTCATGTCATCGTCAACGACCAGGGCGGCGAGCCCTGGCTCAGAGTGGCTTGTCTGTGTCGTGGGGCGCCTCACATCCCAACATCCCAACCGAAAGCGGATACGCCATCGCGCGATGGCGCTGCCTGGGCGCGGCCCAATCAGCAGGAGTCTGCGGTACGATCATTCCCGGATACGATGTGCCTGCCAGCCTGGCATGTCTGGTAGGCTGGCCGCGCCTCTGCTGGCGCGTGTCCCGCTCACTCTGTGGCAGACGAGACTGCCACACTCTCCATATGACGCGTATAGAGTGAAACCCGCTATCCAGATAGACGAGCTATAGCCATATGGTAGTATCCCGTCGCCCTCCTGGTTATGCGGCGACGCATTGGTTCAGGCGCTGCGGGCGCCGCTGGTCGCGGCGCGAATGGCGACATAGATCAGGATCGTGAGCCAGCCGAAAGGGATGGTGAGGAGCGCCCAGAGCCAGCCCGGCTGGCCGCGCCGGTCAGCGTCGGCGCGGACCGTGGTAAAGCCCAGGATGACCGGGAGCAGCCAGCCAGCGATGAACAGAAAACTGCCAAAAAGCTCAGCGCGATGGATGGCGAAGTGAATCATGCGCATGAAAGCGCTCCTCCGCATGAGATGCTTATCGGGGCTCGCAGGCAACCGCTGACGGCGCACTCAGAAGCCGAGCCCGCGCTCCTTCAAGCTGACGTGCTGGTGGCGGCCGATGACGATGTGGTCGAGCAATTCGATGTCGAGCAGCTCACCCGCTTTGCGCAGCTGCTCGGTGGTGCGCACGTCCTCGGGCGAGGGAGTGGGGTCGCCAGAAGGGTGGTTGTGGACGACGATCACACTGGGGCAGGTGCGGGTGATCGCCGGGCGGAAGACCTCGGCCACGCGCACGGCGCTGCTGTTGACGGTCCCCTGGTAAACGGTCTGTTGCGCGACGACGTGGTTCTTGGTATCGAGGCAGAGCACCCGTAGCTGCTCCTGGGCAAGGTAGGCCATCTCGAACATCAGCAGCCGGGCCACGTCGCTAGGGCTGGTGATGCGCGGGCGCTGCTCCGGGCCGAGCGTGGCGAGCCGGTTGGCGATCTCCAGCGCGGCCTTGAGCTGGGAGGCCTTGGCGAGTCCCAGGCCGTGCGCCTGGCAGAGATCGCTCAGGTCGGCGGCCACCAGGCCCGCCAGCCCGCCGAAGTCGCGCAGCAGGCGCTGCGAGAGGTCAATGACGTTCTCGCCCTGGAGCCCCGTCCGCAGGATGATCGCCAGCAGCTCGGCGGTCTGCAGCGCCCCCGCGCCATAGCGCTCCAGCCGCTCGCGCGGGCGCTCATCACTCGGCATCTCGCGCACGGTGACGACGCTGTAGCGTGAGTGGCTGGCGGGGGCTGGGGCCTCCCCGCGCGGCGCGTCACGCCCGTTCGTGATGATGTCCGCCATCCGCTTCCTCTCGCTCCTGTCCACGCCC
>DASTKI010000061.1:0-5678 GCA_035716045.1 Ktedonobacterales bacterium | reverse complement strand
GAATGGCAGGCTACTGCGCGGCAGCCACGGCAGCGCGGGGGCGTTCGGCTGGCTGAATCTCGATATGCGCGAGCCGCCCAATCCCGATCATGGCCATCTCGAACTCCACGCATCGGGGGCGGCGCTTGACGAGATGGCGCGAACGCTCGATCCGCCGCGGGCGTCCTACGAGGTCGTTACGGGCGCGCGAGCTGGCGACCCTGCCTGTATCGGGCTGATCGAGCGGCTGGCCGCGTTGCTCGGCGCGGGATGCGCCTCTATCGCCAGCATCCTCGATCCTGATGTCATAATCTTCTCAGGTGGCCTGGCCGATGCCTTCGATCTGCTCGAAGCGCCGCTACGGGACGGTCTGCGCGCGCGTGGCTCACCAAGTGTCCGTGAGACGCCGATTTTGGTGAGCCAACTTGGGCGCAATGCCGCCGCCTATGGCGCGTTGCGAGCGGCGATGCTCCAGCGCGCCGTCTGGGAGTGACCGAGAAGAGAAAGAACGCAAGCGATGAAAGCCGATTCCTCGCACACGCGACACACGCCGCACATGCTGCGTGAGATTCATGAACAGCCAGATGCGCTACAGCGCGCGCTGGATACGAACGGCGCGGTGGCCCAGCGCATCGCCGTCGAGGTGGCGCGGCGCGGAGTGCAGGTGATCGTGCTGGCGGGCCGGGGCACCTCCGATCATGCAGCGTTGTACGCGCAGTATCTCTTGCAGCATCTAACGGGCATCCCGGTGGCGCTGGCGACGCCCTCGCTCTTCACGCTCTTCGGTGCGCCGTTCCAGCTTCAGCGGGCGCTGGTCATCGGCATCTCGCAATCAGGCGAGTCGCCTGACATCATCGAGGTTGTGGCGCAGTCGCGCGTTGCAGGCGCGTTGACGGTGGCGGTGACCAATCGCCAGGATTCGCCCCTGGCGAACGCGGCGGACGAGACGCTGTTCTGTGCGGCGGGTACCGAGCAGAGCATCGCGGCGACAAAGACCTATACGACGACCTGCGCCCTACTGGCGCTGCTGGCGGCCTCGCTGCCCGGCGGGGAGCGCCTGCTGCCACACCTGCCGCGGCTACCTGAGCTGATGCGGGCGGCGCTCGCTACCGAGGACACCGTCGCTGGCGCAGTCGTTCGCTATGTTCACGCACGCGATTGTATCGTGCTTGGCCGCGGCTTCCAATACAGCACCGCGCGCGAAACCGCGCTCAAGTTGGCGGAGACCTGCTATGTGATCGCGATGCCTTTCTCCAGCGCCGATTTTCGCCATGGCCCCGCCGCGCTGGTCGAGCGCGGTCTCCCCGTCATCCTGTTCGCGCCCCCTGGCAAGACGGCAGCGGATTCGCTGGCGCTACTCGGCTGGCTGCGCGAGCGGGGAGCGGACTGTGCGGTGATCGCGGAAGGGCAGCATCTGCTGGAGCAGGCGACCACCGCCATCTCGCTCGATCTCCCGCGCCTGGCCGAGGACACCGAGTGCGGTGGGGACGTACAGATAGAAGAGCTGCTTGCGCCGCTCGCCTACATCGTGCCGGGGCAATTTTTTGCGGCCTATCTGGCGCTCGCCAAAGGGCTAGATCCTGATCAGCCGCGCGGCCTCTCGAAGGTCACACACACACGCTGAGCGGATGCGTCGTAGTCGCGGCAGAGCATATTTTCCATTGTAAGGAAGGTTCACCCGAATGGCAGATCGCGGCCCAGAGGAGATGGGAACGCCGATACAAATTCTGGCAGCGCAGACAGTCTATACACCGGACGAGATATCAGGCGCTGCCTGCGTGGTTATCGAAGGGACACGCATCCGAGACGTGTGGCCCGCGACGACGGCGGTAGAGGCCCGCGAGCGTATCGCCAGGCTGCTGCCTGATATGTCGGTCGCTGTCAGTGATCTGGGCGTCGCACGACTGGCTCCAGGATTCATCGATCTGCATATCCACGGTTCTCACGGCTACGATGTCAACAGCGGCTCAGCACCAGACATCCGCGAGATGGCGCGACGCTTGCCCGCTGGGGGAACGACGGCCTTCTATCCGACGATTGCTACGACGAATCGGCGGCACACGCTGGACTGTGTGAGCAGTATCGTCGAGGCCGCCCAGCGCGCGTCTGATGAGCCGATGGCCGAGATAGCCGGTATCCGTCTGGAGGGGCCATTTATCAGCTCGGCCAAAAAAGGCGCACAGTACGGAGCCGATATCCGGCGGCCCGATCCGGTTGAGCTGAGGGAATTGGTGGACGCGGGCCAGGGACTTGTCCGTTTCGTAGATTTCGCCCCGGAGGAGGATGGCGCGGAGCAACTGCTGGCAAGCGCGGTGCGGCTGGGTCTCGTCCCATGCGTTGGCCACACCAACGCGACGTTTGAGCAGACAATCCAGGCGCTTGATGGTGGAACGCGCCACTCGACCCATCTCTTCAATGCGATGTCGCCACTCAAGCATCAGGCGCCGGGAGTGCCGGGAGCGCTCCTGACCGACGAGCGCGCCACCGTGGAGATCATCGCGGACGGCGTGCATCTCGCGCCCGCAACGCTGCGGTTGGTGTTGCGCGCGCGGTCACCACGAGATGTTGCGCTCGTCACCGACGCCATGCCCGCCACCGGGCTTCCCGATGGAGAGTACGACTTTCTGCACCGGAAGGTGATTGTGCGGGGGCGCGCCGCCCGTCTCGCCAATGGCGCTCTGGCCGGGAGCACATTAACGCTCGATCTGGCGGTGCTGAACATGGTGGAGTATACCGGTATCGGGTGGGCGAGCGCGATTGAAATGGCGACCGCGACTCCCGCGCGCATTGCAGGCATTGACTTGCGCAGGGGCCGACTGGCCCCAGGCTACGACGCCGATATCGTCGCCCTGGATGTGGATGGTCGCGTGCTGCGTACATGGACACGCGGCACGCTCGCCTATAGCGCCGAACCCGCGCTGGAGCGTATGTCATAGTGCGGGCGATGTGGTAGGCTGGTTATCACAGGAGGGCAACGCAATGACGCATGCCGCCTATGCCTGGCGCGTGAACGCGCGGCTAAGGGCCTCACTCCGTTCGGCCACAAAGCCTGCCTCCGCAGGCTCCAGAAGCCAGAGAGGGTGATCGCAGCATTCTGGCAGGCCGCGCAGGCGGCCTTCGTCGCTGAGCGCAGAGAAGCGCTTAGGCGCGGCTTCAGCCGCCAGCCGTCTCGGAGGGGGACAACGTCATGACGCAGACCGCCGCCACGCTCCATGCGAAGCTGGAAGAACTCGCGCCGGGGCAGGTCCGCCCAGCCGAGGCGAGCGACGCTGTGATGGGCGTGCAGCCGCTGATGGTGGCCGAGCCATCCTCCGCCGAGACGCTGGCGGCGCTGCTCGCGTTCGCTGACGGCGAGGGACTGAAGGTGTTGCCGCGTGGCGGTGGCACGCATGGCGGTGTCGGATTCCCACCGTCCGGCGGCGATATCGTCCTGAGCCTGGCGGGGCTGAATGCCATCGTCGAGCATGCGCCCCACGACCAGACGGTGACGGTGCAAGCGGGTCTGCCAGTGGCGACGCTCCAGACGCATCTGGCGCGGGCAGGCCAGTGGCTCGCGCTCGATCCGCCGCTACATCCGGGCGCGACGGTCGGCGGGCTGATCGCGACGGCGGTGGCGGGGCCGCGACGGCTGCGCTATGGCGGCGTGCGCGACCAGATTCTCGGCGTGCAGGTGGCGCTGGCGGATGGCACGATTGCTCGCGGCGGCGGCAAGGTAGTCAAGAACGTCGCGGGCTACGATCTACCGAAGCTCTTCACTGGGTCGCTCGGCACGCTGGGCGTCGTCCTCTCGGCCAGTTTCCGCCTCTACCCGCTGCCTGCCGACTCGCGGACGCTCGTATGTGATGCGCCGACGCATGAGTCGCTCTGCGAAGCGGCGCAAACCATTACCGCCTCGACACTGACGCCAACGGCGATAGATGTGCTCGGCTCGGAGCGCGACGGGCAGCCCTATCGCCTGGCGGTGCTCTTTCAGTCGCGGACGGAGCGCGCCGTCACCGAACAGATCGCAACACTGCGAACATTGCTCAGCACGCTGGCAGATAACGCGGATGTGCTGGATGGCCCGGCGGAGGCGGATTTCTGGCACAAGTTAGACAGCATTGACGCGCCTGCCGACACGCAAACTGATTGGCTCAACGTGCGGGCGGCGCTGATGCCGGGCGAGTTGACTGGCTGGCTGGCGGCGCTGCAATCAGTGGCTACGGAGAACGCGCTGACGCCCCGCTGGCGGGCGCACGCGGGCCACGGCGCGGTACGCGCGCGACTCGTGGGCCAGCCCGACGCGCTGGTGGCGGCGGTGGAAACGCTGCGGGAAGCAGCGGAAGGCGCGCGCGGCGCGCTCGTCGTCGAAGAGTACGCGCCGACGCTCATCGGGCGGATCGACCTGTGGGGCGCGCCCGCCGCGCTCGATCTGATGCGGCGCGTCAAGGCGCAGTTCGATCCGCACAACACGCTCAATCCGGGCCGTTTCGTGGGAGGTATCTGATGACAGAAGTCAGCGTCGGCAACATCTCACCCACCTCCAACACCGTCAGCGCCTTTGACGCGCATCATCCGCCCGCCCGCGAGATCATCGAGGACTGCGTGCATTGCGGCTTCTGCCTGCCCACCTGTCCGACGTGGCTGCTCTGGGGCGAGGAGATGGACTCGCCACGCGGGCGCATCAACCTGATGAAGCTGGCGACCGATGGCGAGATTAGTCTGACGCCGCAGGTGCGCGGCCACTTCGACGCCTGCCTCGGCTGCATGGCCTGCGTGACGGCTTGCCCGTCGGGCGTCCAGTACGATAAACTGATCGAGGCGACCCGCCCCCAAATCGAGCGCAACGCGCCACGTCCGCTGAGCGACCGCATCTATCGCGCGTTGATCTTCGCACTCTTCCCCCATCCGCGGCGGATGCGTCTGCTGCTGCCGCTGCTCTGGCTCTACCAGAAGTCGGGCGCGCGTCGGCTGGTGCGGAGCCGATGGCTGCAACGGGCGATTCCCGCGCGTATGCTGGCGATGGAGGCCGTATTGCCGCCGGTACGGCTGCGGCGACGGTCGGCGCTCTCGTTCGCGCTGACCACTGACGCGCCCGATGCGCCCGACGATACGAAGCGGCTGCGGGTCGGGGTGCTGCTGGGCTGCGTGCAGCGCGTCTTCTTCGACGATGTCAACGCGGCAACGGTGCGGGTGCTGGCCGCTGAGGGCTACCAGGTCGTGCCGGTCGCGCATCAGGGCTGCTGCGGCGCGCTCTCTGTCCATGCCGGGCGCGAGGACGAGGGGCTGCGTTATGCCCGGCGGATGATCGACGCCTTCGAGGAGGCGAGGGTGGATGCCATCGCGGTCAACGTGGCGGGCTGTGGCTCGACGTTGAAGGAGTATGGCTACCTGCTGCGCGACGACCCCGCCTATGCCGAGCGGGCGCGGGTGTTCTCCGCGAAGGTGCGCGACATCTCGGAGCTATTGGCCAGCCAGCCGCCGCGCGCGCCTCGCCATTCCATCGCGGCGCGGGTCGCCTATCACGACGCCTGCCACCTGCGCCACGGCCAGGGCATCACGCGCCAGCCGCGCGAATTGCTCCGCCAGATCCCACAGCTTGAGGTGGCCGAGCCAGCCGAGGCGGATATCTGCTGTGGCAGCGCGGGCATCTACAATCTGGTCGCGCCAGAGCCAGCGGCAGACCTTGGACGGCGCAAGGCGGCGAACATCCTGGCGAC
>DASTKI010000060.1:0-18054 GCA_035716045.1 Ktedonobacterales bacterium | reverse complement strand
CGCCTACCCCGTCTCCATCAGCATTGACCCCGTGTCGCTCAAAGGCGCCAGCCTCTTGCCCGGTATGAGCGCCAGCGTCACCATCACCACCCGCGCGCGCATGGATGTGGCGACGCTGCCGGTCGGCGCCATCGCCTACGCACGCCAGGCTGCCCCCTCCGCAGGCAAGGGCCTGCTGACAGCGGCGCAGGTCAAGGCGGCGCTACAAGCGGCGAAAAACCTGGAAGCGCAGGCCATCGCCTCGGGGTGGGATGTCGCACATGACCCGCCGAAGTCCGCCTACCTGATCGGCTTCACGAACGGCCAATACGTCGCCATCCCTGTCGTGCTCGGCCTCTCCGACGGCCATCGCCAGGAGGTCATCGCCGGACTCTCAGCAGGCCAGAAGATCGTCTCCGACCAGCGCAACCCCTTCCTCAGTTGACCGAGAAGGGCGTGCGCCTGCCGCCACCCGCTGAGCCTTGAGTCCAAGCGGTACGGCGTTCGTGGCGTCAGCCAGCAGCCTCGGATAGCCGTAGGCGCGGTTGTTTTGATGATATGTGACGATATGTGATGGTATCATATGCGAGCCTGCTTCCCCTCATGAGGGCGAGCGCGCGTCGAGACCGCGTGGCGCTGTCGCACGCCCCACAACACGGCTGGGGAGCGCGCATCACGCGCTCGAAGCTGCGCGGCGTCTCCCTGCCGCACAGCAAGGCGTCGCCATCGCATCTCAGGAGCTTTGACGCCTTGTCCACCTTCTCAACAACCCAACCAGAGACGCTGATCCTGGTGAAACATGTCCGGCCCATCGTCGTCCCAGACCTGCCCGCCGCGCGATGGGCGCTTGGTGACGCTGGCCGCGCGTCATGCGAGCCGCTGGCGCGAGCGCTGGCCCTCTGGCGCCCCGACTCACTGATCGCCAGCGAGGAGCCGAAGGCGGCGGAGACCGCGCGGCTGACGGCGGAGCGGCTGGGCGTTCCTTGGCGCACGGCTCACGGCCTGCATGAGCATGACCGAGCGGGCGCGCCGTTCTTCGCCGATGAGACGGCGCTCGCGGCGGCGGTAGAGGCGCTGTTCGCTCAGCCCGATGCGCGCGTCTATGGCCGGGAGACGGCCAGCGAGGCGCTGCGCCGCTTCACTGCCGCGCTCGATGCGGCGCTCACTGAACAAGCGGGCCGCTCCGTCGCCGTCGTCGCCCACGGAACGGTCATCGCGCTCTACGTCGCCAGCCAGTGGGGCATGAGCGCGCGCGAGGGCTACGACCTCTGGCGTCGCCTCGGCCTGCCCTCGCTGGTTGTGACCCGCGCGCCCGGCCTGACCGGGCCGCTGGTAGTCGAGCGAGTAGGGTAGCGGCTTACTCGCCTGCCGCCACTTCCGCGTCGCCAGCGGCGGGATGCGGCGCGCCGACCAGCGCCTCGCGCAGGCGGTAGCGCTGGATCTTGCCGGTGGCGGTCTTGGGCAGCTCGGCGGTGAACTCGATCCAGCGCGGATACTTCACCGGCGTCAGCGTCGCCTTGACGTGCGCTTGCAGCTCGCGCGCCAACTCGTCGCTGGGAGTCTGCCCCTCATTGAGCACGACATACGCCTGCGGCTTGATGAGCCCATCGGCGTCCTCGCGCCCGACCACCGCCGCCTCCAGCACAGCTGGATGCGTGATCAGCGCCGCCTCCACCTCCACCGGAGAGACCCACTGCCCACTGACCTTGAGCATGTCGTCAGAGCGGCCACAGTACCAGAACGCGCCCCGCTCGTCCTGATAATACTTGTCACCGGTCTGGATCCAGCGGCCCAAAACGGTCGCTTTGCTGCGCTCGTGCTTGTTCCAGTACTGCGCGCAGACGCTATCGCCGGAGATGACCAGGTTGCCGATCTCGCCCTGCGGCACAGGCGCGCCGCGCTCATCCAGCAGCAGCGCTTCGTAGCCGGGGACGACGTAGCCCGTGCTGCCGGGGACGACCTTGCCCTGCTGGTTGGAGATGAAGATGTGCAGCGCCTCAGTGCTGCCGATACCGTCGAGAATCTCGACGCCGAAGCGGTCGCGCCAGCGGGTGAACAGCTCCGCGGGCAGCGACTCGCCCGCCGAGACGCACAGCCGCAGCGAGGAGGTGTCGAAGCGGGTCTGGGCGTTGGGCTGCGCCAGCATCGCCGCGTAGAGCGTCGGCACGCCGAAGAATATCGTCGGGCGCTGGTCGTTGATGACCTGGAACGCCGCATCAGCCGTGACGCGGCCAGGATAGAGCACGGTCGTTCCGCCGACCGACAGCGGGAAGTACAGCCCATTGCCCAGGCCATAGGCGAAGAAGAGCTTGGCGGCGGAGAAGGTCACGTCGCGCTCGTTGATGCCCAGCAGTGGCTTGGCGTACAGCTCGATGGCGCAGCGGATATCGTGCTGCAAGTGGACGCAGCCCTTGGGAAATCCGGTGCTGCCGGAACTGTAGAGCCAGAATGCGGCGTCATCGCGGCTGGTGGGCGCCACCTCAAGATCATGCAGCGCGCCGCCGGTGATGGCGTCGTAGTCCAGCGTTCCCCGGTCGCGCGCGGCCTCATCCGCCGCGCCGCGCCGCACGACCACGACATGCCGCAGGAACGTCAGCTCGTTACGCAACGGCTGCAGCAGCGGCCAGAGGTCGGCCTCGACGAACAGCACGCGCGCCCGGCTGTCGTTGAGCATGTAGAGGTAATCTTGCGCGCGCAGCTGGGTATTCAGCGGCACGGCGACGGCGCCGATCTTGATCGCGCCGAAGAAGGCGCTGGCGAACTGCGGCGAGTCATAGAGCAGCACGCCCACGCGCTGCTCCATCTCCACGCCCAGCGCCCGCAGCGCGTTCCCCGCCCGGTTGACGCCTTGCGCGAGGTCGCTATACGTCCAGTCGCCCGCTGGAAAGCGAATGGCTACGCGCTCGCCCCAGCCGCGCGTCAGCGCGCCATCAACCAGGTCCACCGCGACGTTGTACTGCTCCGGTAAAGCCAGCGCGGGATTGGGGACAGCGGATTCGGAAGGCGCGGGGGGAAACACAGGAACCGGCATCGGCTTCTACCTCCTCCGAGGGGCGTCATCGCAAGCTCAGGGAAGATGGCGCGCATGCCAGACGCAGGCTGGCATTGGCCTGTATCGTACACCTCAGATGGGCCGCGCGCCAGTAGGGGGATGTGCAAGCGATGGCTCCAGCGCCGCTGGTATGCTATGGTTGTGCGGATGACAGCTTGTGGGGCTCACGAATCGCTGGGCGCCCCCTCTAGCCGCGCGGGCAAACGAAGGAGAACAGCAGGGACATGGCGACCACGCCTCACGATCTGGCCCGCGAATTGGCGGTCGCGCAGTCGGCGGCGCGCGCCGCTGGGGCGTATCTGGCCCAGCGGCTCGGCTCCGCGCGAGTGCAAGTCTACAAAGCCGCGCGCGACGCCCAGCTCGACGTTGACCTCGGCGCGGAGGCGTTGCTGCTCGACGCCATTCGCAGCGCGTTTCCCGACGACGCGATTCTCTCGGAGGAGGCTGACCCGCCCGGCGAGACAGCGCAGCGCCAATGGATTATTGATCCGCTGGATGGCTCGTTCAACTTCCAGGACGGCTCGTCGCTCTTTGGCGTCGCCATCGCCCTGCGGCTGGATGGCGCAACGAAGCTGGGCGTCATCTACCTGCCGATGACCGATGAGATGTATACGGCCATCCAGGGGCAGGGCGCATTCTGCAATGGCGAGCCGCTTCGCGTCTCGGAGACACCACAGATCAGCCAGGCGCTCGTCCATGTCTCCGATTTCGCTGTGACTGGGAAGCCACAGGATAACACTCAGCGCCTCCAGGTGATGACGTCGCTGGCCAATGAGGTGGGCCGTGTCCGCATGGTCGGGACGGCGGCGGGCGATTTCGGCTGGCTGGCCAGCGGCCGAGCGGACGGCCTCATCATGTACAGCCTCCGATCCTGGGACATCGAAGCGGGCGCCTTGCTGGTCGCGGAGGCGGGCGGAACGGTCACGCGCGAGACGATGCCCAACGGCAAGGATGTCTATGTGGGCGGAAACCGCCACCTCCATCGCGACCTCGTCGCTCTGCTCTCCGAGCGACGCGCCTGATCGCCCTCATGGCTCCGAGGTTGGCGCTGGAGTTGGATTCGCCGCGGTCTCATCGCATATCGCGGGGAGATGGCCGCGCCGCAGCAGCCAGGCGCGCGCATGGGGCGCATCGTCGGGATGGATGAGCGCGGCGGTTGGCGTCAGGCGGCGGATGACCCAGGCGGCGCCCGTTCGGTCGGCCAGCAGCGCGTCGAGCGTTTGGACGGAGGGAACCTCCAGTAACGTCGCACCCTCGGTCAGGCGCAGGCGCGAAGCGGCGCGCTCCCAGTCGGCCAGCGCCACGCGCATTGGGCCGGGCAGCGGCGCGCTGGTCAGTCGCTCCAGCCGGGCCGTCGCCTGGGCGGCGTCCCAGCCGAGCGCGCGGGCGCGCGCGAAGCTCTGGCGCGTCAGCCGGTAGCGCGCCGCCTGATCTAGCGTCTCGCGCGTGGCGCAGAGATCGAGCGTCAGCAGCTCGGGCGCGGCGAGCGGCGCGTAGGCGATCAGCGTCAGGTCGGATTGCGCGACGACGCGCCCATGCTCCTCAGCCAACCGCTCCGCCTGCTCATCGCCAGCGCCGCGCAGAGTCAGCGCAGGCAGGCCCGCGATCCATCCCGCGCGCCCGGCATCCCACCAGACGAGGCCCAGCCATGCGAGCGGGCCGGAGAGCGCGACGGCGAGACTCTCATCACCACCCAGTCGCGCCGGTCGCGCCGGGGATCGCACAGATCCTTTTCGGTTGCGCGCGCCGCTGCGCACGGCCTGCGCCGTCCCGCGCCGCAGCCGCTCCAGCGCGGGCGGTGTAGGGGCCAGCTCGATCAGGCCGCCGGGCGCGGTGGCGCCAACCGCCTCCAGCGCGCGCCGCCTTGCGCGGGCAACCGGCGTCGGGGCGGGAGTCAGTAGGCCCGATGTCTCGCCGCGCTCAGGATGGTCAGGCCACCACGCGCCTGCCGCCCACAGCCGCGCCAGCAGCTCGATCCGCTCCCCCAGCGAGCGCGCCAGGTAGCGCGCCATCACCCGCGCCTCCGCCGCCTCCAGCCGCCGCGCGTCGCCCTCGCCCGCCAGCCGCAGCAGTCCCAGCCGCTCCAGCGCGCGCCGCAAAAAGAAGGCGCGCGGGCGCTCACTCTCCGCTGCGTCCGGTCCGGACTCCCCGGCGCCATCCGCGCCCAGCGGCTCCAGCAGGCGGCGCAGGGACGGACGCGCTACCAGTCCGCGCGCCGTCAGGGGAGCGCCGCCCAGCCGCGCCGCGCCATCCCAGTACAGATACAGATCGCGCTGCAAGCGAACCGCCTCGGTTAGCCCGGCGTCCGGCTGGGATGCGGCGTCCATCTCGCCCGTATCGCTCACAGCTCCCAGCCTTTCTTCGCCAGCGCCGCTCGCAGCGCCGTCGCGTCAGCGTGCGTAAGCGCCACCACCGCCGGGCCAAGTCGCCGCGCACGCGCCGCGATCCCCGGCGACGCCGTCAGCGCCTCGCGCAGCGTCGCCTCATCGCGCCCCTCGACAACCACCAGCCCGTCCGTCAGTCGCGCGTCGCCGTAGCCCTGGCGCCAGCCCTCCAGCCGGGGCGCCAGCGTCTGCGCCGCGCGAACCAGCCCAGCGGCCCGCAGCGGCGCCAGCGCCCGCTCTGGCGATGCGCCTTCGTCGAAGCGGGCCAGCGCGCGCCCAGGGGTGAACGTATAGAGCAGCCGCCCGCCTGCCAACCCCGTCACCTCAGCCCACTGGTCGAGCGCGGCGAGCAGAGCGGCGCTTGTCGCGAGCGGCTGGACCGCCAGCGCGCCCTCCCTGGTCAGCGTCGCCGCTGGCCCCCAGTCCAGCGCGAGCGCCTGCGCGGCGGCGCGCTCGGCGTCCATCTCGCCGGATGCGCCGGCATCGCGCGGCGGACGCCCCAGCAGCGCGCGCCCCAGCGGCGTCAGGCGGAAGAGTCGCGGCGCGCCCGCGCCATCCAGCGCCAGATCGAGCGCGCCCCACAGATGGAGCGGCCCCGCCTGCAGCACCCGCAGATACGCGCCCTCCGCCGCGTTCCACTCCTCGCGAACGTCGGGCCGCAGCGGGCGGCCATCCGCCACCCGCTCCAGTCGCCAGACGGGCGAGCGCCAGGCAAGCTGCTTGCCGCGCAGGAAGAAGGGGTTGACCCGCCAGACCAGCTCCACGAGATCATCCACGCGATACCACGCGCCAGGCGCCGTCAGACCCAGCAGGCGCGCCACCCAGCCGCGCCCCGCCGCCGCCTCATCCGCCAGCGCCGCCGGGCGAAAGGCCTCGTGCGTATGGTCATAGCGCATGCGGACGGTCCCGGTGATACGCTCCAGATCCATCAGGTCGGCGGGCGAGCGCGCCGCCCGCCAGACCGCGAATGCCGCCTGGTATGCGCGCAGTCGCTCCGCTGGAGCATGCGCGCTCGCCAGGAGCGACGCGCCGCCCGCCGCGCCATCCCAGTCGCGCGCCCAGAATGCCACCCGCCGCGCCAGCCGCGCCGCGTCAGGGCTCAAGCCCGCCGCCCGCGCGGCGGAGAGCAGCGCGGCCTCTGGCAGGTCCTCCGGCGCGAGCGCCAGACCCGATCGCTCGCGTCGGATGGGGCTTCCTCCATCATGGGGGAGGCTCCGCTCGCTGCTGGGGCCGGCGTCCGGGTCGCGCGGCGGAGGCGAGCCAAGCGGGGCGGGCGCGCGCGGCAGCAGCGCCAGCGCCAGCATCAGCGCCCGTGGCGACGCCTTCTCGACGCGCGGGCGCTCCGCCACGATCTCCGCGCGGCTGAGCGGCTCAATGGGCGCCTCGCGCGGCAGTGCGGCGCGCGTCTCGGGGGCGATGCGCCAACCAGTGACGCCGCTCCAGGACCAGCCTCGCGCCTCGCCAGGCTGAGCGGGAGCGGCGTCGGGCAGGAGATTGGGGAAGAGCAGGGCGTGGCGCTCCAGGGTGGCCAGCGTGCCGCGCAACGCGCTCACCGGCCTGCCAGAGCGCGCCGCCAGCGCGTCCAGCCCGGCGGCGGTCAGCGCGCCACCGGCCAGTCGCAGCCACGCCAGCAACTCGCGGGCGTCGGGCTCCAGCCGCGCCAGCAGCCGCGCCAGCGCCTCCGGGTCGCGCAGCGCAGCGTCCAGCGCCGCCAGCGTCTCCTCGACCGTCCGTGCTGGGAACGTCGCGCCGTCGCCGCCCAGCGCGCGGCGCGCCAGCGCCATGAGCTCACGCTCCGGCAGGCGGCGCAGCTCATCCGTCAGGCTGGCGGGGGCGCGTGGCCCGGCGCGCGCGGATTTTGCCGTGACGGCTGGCGTATCGGGAATGGGCGATGCATCGGGAGTAGGCGGCGCGGTGGGCGGCGCGGCCGTCGGCGCAAGGGAGCTGGCTGGGCGCTCCTCCACGGGCGCAACCGGGGAGCGGAAATCGCCCGGCGCGCGCGCCCAAGCGGAGAGGACGGCGGCGACATGCTCGCAGCCGTGGGAGCCCTCCGTATGCGACGCGCAGCCCCAGCGGACATCCGCCTGCGTCAGGCGCTCTACTGGCTCGCGCGTCTCGATGACCTCGATCCAGGCTTCGGCTGGCTCATCCGTCCCAACCAGCGCGCTCAGGCGGGCGCCATCGCGGCGGGGCTGGCTCAGCGCACGCCGGGTCGCCAGATCGAGCCCCCGCGAAGCCGCGCCCAAGCCACACAGGCGTACGATGTCGGCCTCGCGCAGGCGCAGCAGGCCCAGCGGCGGCGCGTCGCCCGCGCGCCACTCCCGGGCCCCGCCGCCTCTGGCCTCACTCATATGGGCGCCATCCCCTCCCTACTCGGCGCAAGGCGTCGTGCTGGGCTTCATGCTACCGAGTAGCGAGGGACGGCGTCAAGCGCAACCGCTAGCCAGGCATTCATGCCTCCACGCCGTGCGCCGGCCATTCATGGCCGCGCCGCTTCCCACCCGCCGTGCGCCGGCCATTCATGGCCGCGAGACCTCTTCAGGGTTGTGGGCTGGAGGGGTTGACGACCGTCGGCGCATCGCCGTCATACGCGGGAGCGAGCGGGTAGTAGGGTTGCGGCGTGGTTGTGCTGGAGTCGCCGGGAGTGTACCCGCCCAGCGGGATGAACGCTGGCGCGGGTGGGGGAGTGAATGGAGGCGCCGCGCCAGCCGCGCCACTGCCGAACGCCGCGCGCGGGCGGCTCAGCCGGCCCAGCAGCCCGCCGACGAATCCACCGACCGTCCCAACTCCGAAGATGACGAGACTCCCTATGACGAGGCGGAGAATCGCCTGCCGCGCCAGCGGAACAACACGCACGCGGCCCGGGGCGAGCGGCGCGCGCGACGCCAGCAGCGTGACGATCACAATCCCACAGCAGATGGCGATGAACATGGCGATACCCGCCGCTAGCGCGCCCGCGCCCAGGCCAGAGCGAATCCTCCCGCTGCGGCGGGCAGCCAGATAGCCCGCGATGGCGAAGGCGATGAACGCGATGAGCAGGAAGAGAAGGAGCAGCCCGCGCCCACCCGTGACACCGCTGATCGTGATGACTGGCAGGCTCAGGACGCCGACGAAGAAACCGGTAATCAGACCAGCGCGCGCCGCGATGCCCGCGGGGCGTTGAGCTTGCATACGCTACACGCTCCCCAGATAGACGGCGTGGCCCCTCAGGCCCACGCATACGACAGGATTTGTGGAGGCTGAGCTCGCAGCAAGCGAGCCAGGCCCCCACGTCACAGTATGCGGCCCGCATCCTGAGGATGGGCTGAGAGTAGGGAGCGCGCGGCCACTCAGTAGGCCAGCAGGTCCCGCTTGGCGCCGAGCAGCAGCAGGCCAAACTGGTACATGGCGAACAGCTCGAACGCGAAGGGGAGATAGCCTAGCATGCCGGGGACCGGCATCTCGAAGTAGTGCGGCGTCCAGTTGAGATAGGGGAGATAGTACTCCCACTTCGGCAGCGCGAAGTAGTTCCACATCTCCCAAAAGAAGCCGCAGGCCAGGCCCGCCAGCGGCAGCGTCAGCAGGAACTTCCAGTCGCGCGCGAGCAGACGCCCAAACGCCGAGGGCCGCCCCGCCAAATTGTTGAGTGGGTCCAGCAAGAAGATCAGGCAGAACCAGATCAGCATGTAGGCGTACTGGGGAAAGCGGATCGGCAGCCAGAGCAGCCCCAGACCCAGCAGCAGCAGACGCGCCACCCAGCCCGGCGTCAGGCGCGGCCCGCTGGCGGTGGCGGGCAACAGCGGCTTGAGCACCGGAATGGTGGCCAGCAACTCAAACATCTCCATTACCGCTGGCAGCACTGTAGAGAAGTAGAGCGTTGACAGCAGGTTCAGCGTCAGTGGCGCGTAGGCGTGATCATAGGTGTAGACCCAGTTCTGGACGAAGCCGTTCATCCACTCGAAGATCCACCAGTACACGCTGGAGATCGGGAAGAGCAGGGCGAAGCGCCGCCAGTCGCGCGTCAGGATCGAGCTGCCCTGCCGCGTGACGTTGAGGCCGTCGAGCGCCAGGATGAAGCCGAACCAGAGTGGGAAGAACGTATATTGCCACGGCCCTACGCGACCCCACGACGAGACCCACGCGGCGATGTTGAGCAACACCCCGGCCCAGAGCCACCAGGGCGCGCGTGCCGTGAAGCCCAGCCGCGCGAGCCACGGCCGCTCCGCTGCCGGGCTGACGGCCACCGCGGCTGCGCCCACGGAGAGCCGCGCCAGCCCTGGAAGAGACGTATCGCGCATGTCGCGCCGCTGGCCCCGCCCCACGGGGGAAAGGCGTGGCGCCCGATCGAGTGTGGAGACGCCACGGGCACTCGCGGCGCGCGCGCGTGATCGCGCTTCAGATAACGATCGTGTGCGGACGGCAACCATACCTTCGTCAATCCTCCCGAATCGCGCCAGGGGCGCTCTACGCGCCCATCGCTCCCTGAAGACCAAGCGTGCCACCACAATAAGGATATACACAGGGAGCCAGCTTCCATGCAACCCGCTATGCGCAATGGACGCCAATTCGACGATTTGGCGGCTTGCGGCTTCGGCAGGATGGCGTAGGGGCGTAGGCGCGAGTGGGAACTCCATATCCTGGCAAGAGTGTGTGTCAACGAGGGCGCAAGCAGTGGCGCGCGCCCCATCCAGTGATGCGCGCGCCGAAGGATAATCGCATCATGCGCGCCACTTATCGCGTGCGCAAGCGGGGCGCCTCACTCTCTCCCGTCCACCAACCAGCCTCGCTACTTCCGCCGAGAGTGGCGCCGTGTGTGAAGATGGGGCGATGATCGCGCTTATCGCTCGCGACGGGGCGGCTGGCCGCCCTGATCGGGATAGCCTGTATCGAACGGCGAGCTGGGGCGCTCCGGTGACGGCGTATAGGCGTCTGGAGTCTGATGCGGCGCGGTAAACGTCGTGTCCCAGCCCGGCGGGAGGGCAGGCATAGCGCCAGATCTGGGCAGCGAGCCAGCTCCGGGCAGAGGACCGGGACCAGGCGCGGGCGCGCGTGGCCCCGCCAGCTCGCGTATCAGCGGGTCCACCACTGTGCCAGTCTCCGCCGGCCAGAGCGGCGGGCGCCCCGCGCGCGCCTGACGGACCGCCTCCACCAACCGCGCCACCTCACCCACCGCGCGCTGTAGCTGGAATTGCGCGTCACTGACCTTTTGCTGCCGGGCGATCATCGTATTGAGCGATGCGCTCAGCTGCCAGAGCACATTATCCTGACTGAGCGGCGCCCGCGCGCTGTAGTCGCCGTTGGCCACACGCACCAGCGTATCATGCATCTGACGCATGCCTAACTCCAGGCTGCGCCGCTGCTCAGCCACCGCATGCTCCAGCGTGGCGAACTCCTCAGCGCGGTCCCGCGCGACGAGCGCATTGGTCGCGCCGCGCACCCAGAGGTAGGTGACCAGCGCCACGATCAGGAAGAGCGTGATGGGTGGCGAGATGATCAGGCTCGCGGCCCCCGGCTGATTCAAGAGGGTGTGGACGGTCGCGTTGGTTGGCCACTCCAGGATGACGACCAGCACGAAGGCGCTATTGATCAGCGCGAAGAGGAAGACCGTCCAGGGGGCGAGCAGCGAGACAGCGATCAGCTCGTCTAGCGCCAGCAGCGGCATGAGCAGCAGATTCGGCACGCTCAAGCCACCCGGCGCGGTCAGGATGATGCCAGCGAATCCGCCAGCGAGCAGCGCCGCCAGTAGGATGCTCGCGAGCGAGATGGAGCCGCTGCGGTTGAGCGCCACCGCGACGACACAGCCGGCGATGCCCACGAGGTCGCCATAGAGCTCCGTCATGCTGGGATTGGTCGCCGCGACCGGGATGTTGATGATTCCCAGCGCGAGAATCGCGAGGATGAGTGTAGCGGCCAGGCGCCCGCGCCGCAGCAGCTCGCGCTCGGCCAGTGAGGGCCGCGTCACGGTCACCCGCGGCGCGGCGATCCGATACCACCAGCCCAGGACGCCCCGGCCCGCGGCAAGCTCTATATCAGGCGTTAGCCGCGAGCTCGCCTCGCGCGACGTGGCTCGCCCGAAGGTTTGAAGTGGGTCGGGGAGCATCGCCAGCCTCCTCACAGGCCCTCAATGGGCGCGCCGCGCAGGGCGCTCTCATAGTGGGGTAAGTTACCAGGGTGAGTTACGAAACCGAAGCGCGCGACAAGCATCCGGACGCGGGGGACATGTCAGACCGCAGTATAGTGGTTTATGCCCGTTCTGGCAACAACACGCCGCCAACGCCAGCCAGGGCTCCGGCTTCTGTTTGACACACGCCGCGCGTGCGACCTACACTGGCTGGGGAGCGGCCCCATAGCGCCGTCTCACCCTCGAAGGCGCGCTTGAGTCTCCGCTTGGCGAGCTAGAGCGCGCCGCCAGGATACAGATCCCATGCCAGATCCCAATGAATCCCTTCCGGTCACGGCCGCGTTGACCGCCCCGCCCAACGCCTCCAGCGCCCGCCACGTCCCGCCTGAAGCGTGGACCGATGCCCTGACCGTGCGCAGCTATGAGGCGGGGCGTGATGGCGGCGTGCGTCCCGGCGTCATCCTGCGCTACCTGGAGAGCCTGGCCACGCGCGCCTCCGCCGGGTTGGGCTTCGACAACCGTTGGTACCGCGCCCAGGGCGCCGCGTGGGTCGTGCGCGAGATGTCGCTCCTGCTCGGCGCGCGCGCCGCAATAGATGACAACCTGCGCCTCGCGACATGGGTCTCTGACTTCCGCCGCGTGCAGGCCACCCGCGACTACCTCATCACGCGCGCCGATACGGGGCGGCTCGTCGCGCGAGCGCAAGCGCGCTGGGCCTACATTGACCGGCTCTCCAGCCAGCCCACACGCATCCCCGATGACCTCACCGCGCGCATGGGGCCTTGGGGTCACGGCATGCGCCCGCGCCGCCCCCAGACCTCCAGCGGCGGCCTCGCGCCATCCGACAGCCTACCGCTGGTCGCGCGCGAATATGAGGCCGACACGCAGGGGCATATCAACAACTGCGTCTATTTGGATTGGTTCAGTGAGGCGGCGCGCCGGGCGATGGAGCCCAATTACCTCCGTCCACGCTTCGTCCGGCTAGAGTATATCCGCCCGGCGCTCCCCGGCGACGCGCTGACCATCCATACCGCGCCCACCGCCGCGCGCTCGCGCGGTGTGGCCCTGTGGCAGTGGATCGCGCCCACGGACGGCGACACGCCTATCGCCCGCGCCTGGTCCGAATGGCTGACCACGCCCGCCCCAGCTGGTTCCGACGCTACCTTGTAGCGAGGCCGTAGCGAAATCAGGAAAGAAACGGCAGGCGACAGGCGTCATTGCACCATATGGCATACGTCCGCGTAAGGCGGTATATTAACGGAAGTGTGGAGCGGCCCGCGTGGGCCGCTCAAGCGCGCAAGTGACAACGACAACCATGGATTCCAACCAGTCTCCTAGATGCAAAGGCTAGAGGAAGAAGCATGAAACAGCTCCTCATTCAGGGCGCGGCGCCTTCAGGTGAAGGACGGTGGCCGCGCATTTGCGCTAGATCGGGCGCATGGGCGACGCGGGAAGTGGAGCGCGCGCATGTGCTTTAGAGTCGCGATGTTCAGCCTCCATACCTCGCCCATCGCCCAGCTTGGCCGCACCCGCGACGCAGGCGGCATGAATGTCTACATTCGTGAGCTGTCGCGCGAGCTAGGGCGGGGCGGCATGTACGTTGACATCTTTACCCGCCGGTCTCATCCCGATACCCCCGCCATCCAAACGCTCTCCGAGCGCGTCCGCCTCATCACTATCGCCGCTGGCCCTCCCGAGCCCCTGGCGCCCAGCGCGCTACACGCCTACGTGGCGGAGTTCAGCCGCCGCGTCGCGCGCTTCGCCGCCGCGCAGGACCACGCATACGACATGGTTCACAGCCACTACTGGCTCTCCGCCGCCGCCGCCGCGCCGCTGGCGCGCGCGTGGGACGTTCCGCACGTGACGATGTTTCACACCGTCGAGCGGCTCAAGCGACAGCAGCAGGGCCAGCCGCCGGAGCCAGCCACCGGTCCCAGCGACCACGCTACCACCATCCGCATCGAGAGCGAAGGGCATATCGCGGTCAGCGCCGATTGCGTGATCGTCTCGACCGAGCATGAGGGCGAACAGCTCCGCCGCCTGTATGGCCTCAGCCCCAGCCACACACGCGTCATCCCCTGCGGCGTGGACCTGCGCGCCTTCACACCGGGCGACACCAGCGACCGCACGGAGGCCCGCCGCGCGCTGGCGCTGGATGATATCCCCACCCTGCTGTTCGTCGGTCGCCTCGACCCGATCAAAGGCATTGACCTGCTGCTTGAGAGCGTCGCGCTGCTGAAGACGCCCGCACGCCTGCTGGTCGTCGGCGGCGACCCGACGGGCGATCCGGAGGTGGAGCGCCTGCGCGCCCGCGCCGAGGCCCTCGGCGTCGCGGACCGCGTACGCTTCCCTGGCGCCGTGCCGCAGAGCGAGCTACCGCGCTACTACCGCGCGGTGGATGCGCTGGTAGTCGCCTCGCGCTACGAGAGCTTCGGCCTGGTGGCCGTGGAAGCGCTGGCCTGCGGGCTGCCAGTGGTCGCCTCGGCGGCGGGCGGCCTGCCGACCGTCGTGCGCGATGGTGAGAACGGGCTGCTAGTGCGCTGGCGCTACGCGGAAGCCTTCGCCCAGCGGATAGACGCGCTGCTGGGCGATCCCGCGCTGATGACCCGCCTGCGCGCCGCGGCTCGCCTCTCAGTCGAGCGATTCGACTGGCAGCGCATCGGCGACCGCGTGCGCGACCTCTATCAGACACTTGGCTCTGACGACACGCGCGCCAGCGCTTGCTCCTGCTTCTAGTCCACATCCGCCACAGCGCCCGCCAGTACGCGACCAGATTGCATAACGTTTTGGCGGACGCCACGAAGGCCTTCGGGTGAGTAAGGACGCTGACGCGTCCTTCTCTCGCCGGAGGCCTTCGTTTAATGCCTCACCGGTCGCCGTTCAAAGTGGAACGGCGACCAGGCGAGGGGATCTATGGGGTGACGTGGCTGATGAACGTGCCCCAGTTGGCGTAGTAGGTTCGTGTGCCGCCGCAGGTGGTGTCCTTGTTGAATTCCGCGTCGGAACAGCTCTGCCCGATGTATTCCACTGCCATCCAGATCGAGCCGTCGCTGCCAGCCACCGCCGCCGAGTAGTCGCCCCAGCGGTATGTGCCCGTGCCGCCAAAGGCGGCGTAGGCGGTGAATCCATCCTCTGGCCCGACGCCGCTCGCCGCGATATGGACCACACTATCGCCCAGCTTGTAGTACGCCGCGCTGGGATAATAGTCGTGGCCCGTCAGCGTGAAGGTCATCACACCCTGGCCAGCGGCGTTGACGCCGATGGAGGGATAGATGACATCGGCGCCATTGACCGCCACATATCCCTGGCTGGAGATACTGGCGGAAAGCGCGCCATTCGGGTCGGATGGCGTGATGGCCCAATAGGCGATGCCCACACTGTTCGGGTTGGCTGGCGTCGCGATGGCGGTATTGAGCCCCGCATAGAGCTTGCCATTGGCATAGACGACCTGGTTCATGCGGTCGTCATTGCTGGCCAGGTGGCCCTCCGGCGCATGGACTGCGTCAGCCAGCGGGGTCAGGCCGGCTTTCTGGTCCGCCGCCGAGGGATTCGCGTAGCTCTCGCCGGTCACGAGATAGGGCGCGGCCAGCGCGACGCTCGGGTTCTTGGAGCCGAGCGAGCCGGTGTTCGTGAGCGCCCAGACGGCGACGCGATTGTCTACCTGCGTCGCGTTCGAGAACTGCAGCGCGCTCAGGAAATACTCGGTCCCGTTGTTCGCGGACTCATACGCGCCACCCGGAGGCGTCGTCGCTGGCTGGACCGAGTACCAGACGCCGCCGCGATCAGGCGTCGGCAGCGCGCCAGCGTTGATGTGCACGCCAGCGGTGCTGTGACCCGTCTCAAGTCCTGCCTTCGAGATGGCGTACACCTGCGCGCCATTGAAGCCCGAGGTCGAGATCGGGAATTCATTCGTCGTGACGTAGAAGCCGTTCGCGTCGGCCCCAATCAGCGGCTGATCGCCAAAGCAGGGACAACCTGGATTGCTCGGCGTGCCGTTCTGGCCGTCATCGGTGGTATCGAAGTTGTAGACGTTCCACTTGCCGGTTGGATTGGCGGTCTGGCTCACCGCGATGTACTCGTGCGCGCGCGGGCCCAGCGCACCTGTGTTCGGGTTGGCATCTATCTCCAGCAAGCTGACAAACCAGCGGCTCGTGCTGGGATCGAAGTAGCATTTCGGGTCGCTGGTGAACGGCCCGTAGACCGGCGAGGCGGTGCGAATAATGGACGGCGCCAGGCCATAGAACTGGTTGAGCGCCACGGTCGTGGTCAGCGCGGCGCCGGTGGCGCTGTAGACCCGCAGCGCGTCGTTGACCGCCTCGAGCACATAGCCATTGCCGACGCACAGGCCCTGATCGGGCGGCTCCAGGCTAAACTGCGTGCCAGCGTAGCTTCCAGTTCCAGCGGTGCGCTGCTGGAAGTGATTGATGCCCGCGAAGCCCGGTTGCGCCGCGTCCGTGACGACCGAGAATCCGGCGGTGGAAGGCGCCGATCCGGCCGCGTTCTGCGTCGTGGCGTTGCGCGGCACGTTCTCATCCGCGTCCGGGCCAAACTCATTGCCCGTGTTGGTCGCCTGGGACGAAGAGCCGCTCACATTGAGAGATGTGGAGCCAACATATGTGACGCTCACGGCGCCGGAAGAGGGGGCCGCCGCATGAGCAATCGTGCTCCGGACGAAGAAGACGCCTGATCCGACTAAAGCGAACACGGTCAGGAAGCTGAGGCCAAGAAGGAGTGTACGCCTGTTGTTTCGCATGGAACGCTTCCGCCTTTCAGGGAAAATGCGCCTGCCTCCACGACGAGGGTCATAGCTGACAGAAGGCGCGCTCACGAGATCGCGGTCGAATGTCGCTCATGCTTGATAACCTGCATAACGCCTCTGGACGTCCCGCGCGCCTTGGTTGGGTATAGAGCGAGTGGTGACGCGGCGCGCGACGCGTTTGCACGCTCCTTTCATTGCTATCGCTGGGCCCGGTGGCCATACCCCCTAGCGGGATATATCGCCACTCTGGTTTTCAGGCGATGGCTGGTATCTGTGGCTCTCACCTGGTCGGACCACTCGTTACGCTTCGTTGTAAAATGGGCGAGCGTCGCGCAGAGAGCGAGACCTTGCTTCATCGCGCGTGACTTCCAGTCCGCACGCGACCAGACAGCATGCGATACTCGTACGGAAGAGTATATGAAGCGGGCGGGAAATTGGCAAGCTGGCGCCTACGAAGGAGCTACGCGAGCCGCGGCTATTCCAGGCGCGAAGGGGCGGCGGCAAGCCTCGCGCCCGGCAGCGTGTTCATTCACCCCGCTTGCGTTTCCCGCATGAACACGCTAAGATGGCGCAAACGTCCCCGCCCGGACGCGGGCGGCGGCCCAGTACCCGCACATGCCAAGGGGGCGCGGAACCGATGAACGCTGAGAGTGGGGCGCGCCAGGACAGCCCATCCGGCGCGGACCCTGTCGCGCTCGATGAGCACGCGCAATTCCTGGGGAAAGTCCCCTTCTTCTCGGCGTTGGAGCCCGACGAGCTGCACGAGCTGAGCACGGTGGCCCGGCGCCGGACCTATGAGCAAGGGGACGTGATCTTCCATCGCGACGACCCCGGGAACATGCTCTATGTCATTCGCACCGGACGGGTGCGCATCTTCCTCACCAGCCCCGAAGGCCAGGAGGTGGCGCTGGCGCTCTTCCGCGCGGGCGACGCCTTCGGTGAGCTGGCGCTCTTCGACGGCCAGCCGCGCTCGGCCAGCGCAATGGCCATCGAGTCCGTCGAGACCTACTCCATCCAGCGGCCAGACTTCATGAGCATCGTCACGCGCCGCCCGCGCATGGCGCTCCAGCTTCTGGCGACCCTCTCCCAGCGCTTGCGTCAGACCGATGAGATGGTCGAGGACTTACTCTTCCTCGATGTCCATGGCCGCGTCGCCAAGAAACTGCTGGAGCTGGCCGAAACCCATGGCGTCGCCACGCCGGAGGGCGTGCGGATCGAGATGAAGCTGACGCAGAGCGACCTTGCCGCGCTCGTTGGGGCCTCGCGCGAGAGCGTCAATAAGGTGATGAGCTACCTGCTCACCAAGCGCTACGTCTCCGCCGAGAAGCGCAAGATTACCGTCCTGCGCCTCGCCGAGCTGCGCAAGCGCATCACCTGAGCGCCCCAGCGCGATACGGCGGATGATGGTGATACCGAATACGTAGAACGTGATACGTCATGATGCGCGATAGTACTCAACAAGGTCGTGGCGCGCATGGTATGGCTATACTATAACTCGCACCGGTCGCCACGCGATTGGCGCGGCGGCTGCTAGCGTGACCGCCGTAGAACGCTGTATGAGGAACGCGGCGTGATGGACGCCGGCCCGCCAGACGTGCGCCAGGGCGACTGGCGCGGCAAGAGAACGATTTCGGAACGTTACTGGAGATAGAGGCGCGTGAGATCGCTGATCGTCATCCCGACCTATAACGAGCGCGAGAATATCGCCGCGCTGCTCGAGCAGATCTTCGCCGTCGCCCCGGCCGCCGAGGCGCTGGTCATTGACGACCACTCCCCCGAC
>DASTKI010000059.1:0-3176 GCA_035716045.1 Ktedonobacterales bacterium | reverse complement strand
CGCTCATCACTCGGCATCTCGCGCACGGTGACGACGCTGTAGCGTGAGTGGCTGGCGGGGGCTGGGGCCTCCCCGCGCGGCGCGTCACGCCCGTTCGTGATGATGTCCGCCATCCGCTTCCTCTCGCTCCTGTCCACGCCCAGCGCTCTCCAGCGGGTATGATGCGGCCTATGGTAGCATGGGCGGTCATGCCTGGCAAGCGGCGGAGCCACTGGTGTGGGTCATGTGTGTGATTTGGGTATGGCCGCTGGCGTGGGCGCGAGCGACTGGTATATTCTGTTCACCAGATGGCGCGAGCGCTCGCGCCGCTCCGCTCTATCGCTCCAGCGAAGGCGTCGCCCACCATGACCAGCATCCCTCTGATCGCCGCGTTCGTCGCGGGGCTGCTCTCGTTCGTCTCGCCGTGCGTGCTGCCGCTGACGCCGGTCTACCTTGCGCGGCTCGTCGGGCCGGGCGTATGGACAGCGCAGCAGGCGGGCCAGGCTGAACGGGCGGCGCTGCGGCGGGTGACGACGCTGCACGCGGCCGCGTTCGTGGCTGGCTTCACGGTCACGTTCGTAGCGCTGGGAGCCACGGCCAGCGAGCTGGGGTCTTTCCTCTCCGGCCATCAACTGGCGCTGCGCGAAGTGGGCGGCGTGCTGCTCGTGGTGATGGGCGCGCAGGTGGCGGGATTGATCCGCATTCCTGGCCTGAGCTACGAGCGGCGGATGGCGCTCAAGGCGAGCGAGACGAGCTATCCAGCGTCTTTCCTGATCGGACTGATCTTCGCGCTGGGGTGGACGCCGTGCGTAGGGCCGATCCTGACGGGCATCCTTGTGCTGGCGGCGCAGGCGGGCGCGCTGGGCAGCGGCGTGCTGCTGCTGGCGGTCTACTCGCTGGGGCTGGGGATACCGTTCCTGGCGCTGGGCGTCGCGTTCGACCGCCTGACGCCGCTGCTGAAGCGCCTGACCCCACACATGCGGCTGGTCGAGCTGGCGAGCGGCGGCATGCTGATGCTGATGGGCGCGGTGATCTTCTTCAACTGGCTGTTCGTTCTCAATACATGGGCGGCGACGCTGACCGCGCGCTAGCGAGAGCGGCGGGAGCGCGCGGCGCGCGAGAAAGGGCATGCGACATGGCGCTGGAGCAGGCGCGACAGGCCCCAACGGCGGCGCCGCGTGCGCCGAATACCGGGCGCCAGGATGGCGCATGGGAGCCTCCGACATGGGCTCTGGCGGCGCTGGGCGCGGCGTATGTCCTGGCGGTGGCCGGGCTGGTCTTTATGCCAGGGGCGACGTTCATTGAGCGGCTGCGCGCGCTGGATGGCGGCATCTGCGCACAGCTACCTACCCACTCCTTCTTTCCCGGCGGCCAGCAGCTCCCGCTCTGCTCGCGCAACACTGGCATCTACACCGGCTTCGCGCTCGGCTTCCTGACGCTGCTGGGAACGGGTCGCATCCGCGTGTCGCGACTGCCGGGCCTCTGGGTGGCGGTGGCGCTGCTGGGGCTGGTCGGGGTGATGGGCGTAGATGGCTTCAACTCACTCTTTCTCGATTTGGGCCTGCCACACCTCTATGAGCCGCAAAACCGGCTGCGGTTGATGACGGGACTGGGCGCCGGAGTCGCGATGGCGGCGTTCATCGTCCCCGTGACGAACAGTCTGCTCTGGCGGGTAGATGACGCGCGGCCGTCGTTCCGCTCATTCGGCCAGCTAGCGATGGTCCTGCCGCCGCTGCTGCTGGCGTTCCTGGCGGTTGGCTCGCGGACGGCGTGGCTGCTCTATCCGGTGGCGATCCTGAGCACGCTGGGGCTGGTGATAGCGCTGACGCTGGTGAACCTGGTGTTCCTGCTGAGCTTCACGCCGCTCATGGGGCGCTTCACACGCTGGCGGCAGGTGTTTCCGGTGTTTAGCATCGGCGCGGCGCTTGCGGTGATCGAACTGCTGGCGCTGTTCCAGGTGAAGATGGCCGCGCTGAGCGCGCTCGCCGCGCAATTGCCGCCGTCCACACCGCTGCGCTAGGTAGGAAAGGCGGCGCGGCTGTTGGATCCTGGGCTCATGCTGCGCTATGGGTTCAGGGCCATGGAGACAGCCTGCTCCATCTCACGATTCGCATTCAATTTCCGCGCGAGAAGTCCTAAGCGCGTCACAAATCCCGCTGGACGCATGACCTGACTTGCCCCGCCAGGGCCATGTAGACTATACTATGCCCACGGACGGGGCAATGCCCAGGCGCGAGCTGTTTATGGCTGCTCCAGGGAGCGTGGAACGATGCCAAACAGATATGAGCGCGAGATCGAGGAGATCCTCAGCCGGATGGAGGAGTCGGAGCCCCGAAAAGGCCTCGGCGACCGCATCCGGCCCTTCCGCCGCCCCGCGCGCCCACGCGGCCCTCAGATGCCGCGGATGCCCCAAATCGCCTTGCTCGAGTTACTCCTCTTGCTCGCTATTGTCTTCATCCTCATCGCCGCTGGCTTCGCGTTCTATGATGGCACTCCTAGCCCAATAAGCGGTTTGATTGGCCTGGTGGGCCTAGTCATCTTTGTTGTGGCGCTCGTCGTCGGCTGGAGGGACCGATTTCGCCCCTCGTCGAAGCCGCAGTGGCACGGGGATTCGGTAGACCCCTACCGCCAGCCCAGCCGCGCCCGCCGCGGCCCGTTCAGCGCGCTGGCGGCGCAGATCCGCATCCGGCGTTTGCGCCGCGAATACCGCCGCGCCCAAGCTCAGCAGGACGACCCAGACGACTAAGCGCTTCCTCACTTCGCAAGTTCCTCTCGATCCTCCCCCATTGCTCACGCTCCTGCAAACGTGCGCCCAGTGAAACCGAGCAAGCCATGACGCTCCAGCGCCGTCTCCGCTTGGCGGGTCTGGCGCTCTCCGTGTCGCAGACGGTGGCGCTCCACCTGGACGCGGCGGTGAGCGCGCCGTTTCAGTGCGCTCCCTTTCCCGCCCTCAGGGGTGGCCGGTGACCGCGCCGATGTAAACCGCCAGCAATCCGCACGTCTTGTTGATCAGACGCCGCGCGGCGCAGATCGAATGCCTCAATCAGTGTGCGGACTGGCGAAGACTATCTCCTGTGAATTGCCCTTCGAGGGCCGAATTGGCATGCCCACAAGCCTGCTGTTGGGCCATTGATCGAGCCATTTCAGGAGAGCGCGCCCCCGCGACACGCCATGCGAGGAGCGAATTTGTATGCCGT
>DASTKI010000058.1:0-22794 GCA_035716045.1 Ktedonobacterales bacterium | reverse complement strand
TGATCTCGTCTTCTGCGATGAACTGGGCGGCTTCTTCGACAAATCAGGCGTCTCGCGCTACTCTCTCCATCGCATCCTCGAGAAGGCTGGCCAACCCCGCAAGCGCTTCCACGATCTGCGCCACACCGCCGCGACGCTGCTGCTCGGTTGTGGCGTGGACCCCAAGATCGTGAGCGAGATGCTCGGCCACGCCTCGATTGCGATCACCCTCGAAATCCATAGCCATGTCTTGCCCGACATGCAGGCGCAGACGGCGGCAGTGATGGACGCCGCGCTGTGTCTGGACTAAAGCCCTCAGGCAGTGGATGGCGGCGCGCTACTAACGTCTGCGCACTGCGGCCTACTGTGCGCGCTCTGTCCGGATAGTACCAGCTGACTGTACTACCGTCAGATTCGTTGGGACACTGTCATGTCACAATAGAAAAGCGCAGTCTCCGGCGCGCGCCGCAGATTCAGCCCGGCGCCAGATCAGCAGCGCTCGATCGTATGCGCCCGGGCGACCGGAGTGCTAAGCGGCTCAGCACTCGCCGCTCAGTGCTCGCGCAAGGAGGGAATCTCGCGCATGGAGACCACGCAGCGGCCCGAGAAGGGCGCCGTCATCGACGGGCCGTATCGCTACCTCTTGTGGCGCACCTGGAGTAAGGCTCATCCGGGTGAAATCCAACGCCACCTGCTCTGGGTTCTCCTCAACCCGAGCAAGGCCGACGCCCACCGGGATGACCAGACGCTCACGCGCTGCATCGGCTTCAGTAAAGCGTGGGGATATGACGGTCTGGAGATCGTGAATCTCTTCGCCTTCATCGCTACGAACCCACGAGACCTCCAGGGCGCAACGGACCCGGTCGGCCCTGAGAATGATTGCTACCTTGCCGCCGCAGCGGCGCGCGCCGCCGATATCATTGTGGCATGGGGAGAACACGGCACTGCCCAGCAGCGAGACCGGGCGGTACTGGCGCTGCTCAAGCGCCAGTCGGCGCGACCGCTCTGGTGTTTGGGCACGGTGCGCAATGGCTGCCCGCATCACCCTGTTCGCCTGGCAAATAGCGCCCTCCGCGTGCCCTATCTCTCGACCGGCAGGTGATCTGCCGGACGCTGCGCATGCGCGCAATACCGTTCAAATAAGGGTAACCAACCAACCTGAGTTATTGGTGATGTACCAGAAATTCCCGGCAATCGTGACCTCGCGCACCGAAGCGCCCGCATGCTACGAAGCCGCAATTTTCGGTAGATCACGCGCTTATTTGAACGGTATTGCGCATGTGCGGGCTAGTATAAGCAGCTAGTGACCCAGCTCGTTACGTCTCGATCGGCTGCATGGAGGGGACGCGCGCAGATGGCGCGCTGTCAGCGCTAGGCGCTGTCTTCCTGCTGTCTGCTGTCAGATAGAGATGGGTGACGAACGCGCCTGCGCGACGCCCGCAAGCGGCAACCCCGCCCACTCACCTGGGGCGGAATTGGCATCGGCGCCAAAATTGGCATCAGAATTGGCATCACTTGCTGTTGAGATGCCAAAGCGGCTTTGCGGTACTCGCCCGTAAAGCCGCTTTCTTCAGGATTCGTGAGGGGAGCCGATGGTCGGGCTCGAACCGACAACCTACGGTTTACAAAACCGTTGCTCTGCCATTGAGCTACATCGGCGTGGGGGCGCTCAAGCGCGCCGCGAACGCCCGTAGTATAGCGTCGCGGCGCGCGGCGCGTCAAGGCGAACGCCGCCTGTGGGATGCCGTCTCCTCTCGAACACCGCCCGCCGAATGCCTCTCTCGCCTACTATCTCGCTCGCACAATTCCTCGCGGGCCGCTCTCAGGCCGTGGGCATGATGCGTAGCAGCTCGCCGCTATCAGGATTGGCCCGCCACACCGCTCCGGCCCCGACCGCTACGCCCGCCACACCGCTGGAGGCAAACGCGCCGACATACTGGTCTATCACCGGATCAGCGCAATAGATCCCTACTCCTGGATACCACGTCCGGACCCCATGCGCGTCAGCGGCGAAATCAAACGTCTGGTTGGTAGTCGCCGTGATGAGATTCGTCACCTTGCTCGTCGCGGGATCAATGCGCTCCAGAATGGTGCGGCGCATCACTGTATCATACGCATCTACCCACACCGCGTTCTGCAGCGCGACGACTCCGCCGCACTCCAGACCCTCCACGTCTCCTACGTCGATCTGGGCGATAGGTTGGCGCGTCTGCGGGTCCCAGCGCAGCGCGTCAGTCCGTACTGCCCGCCCTGGTCATTGCACACCCAGACCGATCCCGCGCCCGCCACCAGCGCCTCGCCCATTGGGGACTCACCCCGCCCGCGTGAACGCCGACACCACGCAGGCCGCTGTCACGTCCAGCCGTCCGCCCGGCGCCTCCTCAGCCGCCGCGCGCGCCGCCGCGCGCAGCGCCTCCTCAGCCACATGCCGGTGCGGCGTCATCTCCGCCAGGTCCGCCAGAGCCTCACCGTCCAGCGTCAGCGGGAAGCGCACTTGGCGCTCACTGCCCAGCGCGAACGCGGGAGATAGCGCGGCCCCCAGCCGTGCGGACTTGTCCGGCTCCGGCGCCAGCAGCCAGGGCAGCGCCGCCCGCGCCTCCGCCAGGTGCCCCGGCGCGGGTGTCACGACCAGCAGCAGCCCGCCCGGCGCCACGACCCGCGCCATCTCTACCGGATTGCGCGGCGCGAAGACCACCAGCGCCGCCCCCACGCCCGCATCCTCAAATGGCAGCCGGTCCCACATGTTGGCGACGAACAACGTCGCGCCCACGCTTCCATACCGACTCCTTGCCGCCATGCGGACCGCCTCGCGCGCCAGATCGAAGCCATAGAGCCGCCACCCGCCCGCGCGCAACTCCAGGTCCAGCGCGCTCGCCAGAGCGCTAAGGTAATAGCCCTCGCCACAGCCGCAATCTACCAGCGCGCGCGACGCCCGCGGCAGCCGCGCGCCTGGCCCACGCAGCCATGCGCCCACCTCCGCCGCCACCGCCTCCGCCAGTGGCGCGTACCGGCCCGCATCCAGGAAACGCCGCCGCGCGCGCAGCATCTCCGCGCTATCGCCATGCGCGCGCGTTGGGCGCAGCAGGTTGACGTACCCCTGCCGCGCGCGGTCGAAGGTATGCCCGCGCGGACACACCCAGGCGCGCTCGCCCGGCGTCAGCGGTTCCGCGCAATGCGGGCAGCGCAGATCCGTCACCGCGCCTCACTCCTCATTGCGCGCCTCCTCGCGCCCCAGCCCGCGTGGGGCGCTTCGCGGCCCATAGCGGCCCATAGCGGCCCATAGGGGTTTTAGCCGCGGATGGGTCTGCCCGGCTCTGGCTCGCTCCGACGCGCCCGCATCACCCGCTGAACAACAGCGCGGGCGCGCCTCTCGTTCCCACCCGGAACGAGCGCGCGCCTGCGACATGCCCTGGCCCGCCAGTCAGGCTACTCCTCGGCGGCTCCGGCTTCCTCGGTCGCCGCGACCGCCCCTGTCGTCGCCGCGGCCTGCTCGGAGGAGATGATATTGACCTTGACCTTCGCCTCGTGCTTAGAACTCACCCGCACAGGCGCCTCGAATGACCCCAGCGCGCGCAGCGGCTCCTTCAGCGTGATGCTGCGCCGGTCGATCGTGATGCCCTCCTGCTCGCGCAGCGCGCTGGCGATATCCTGCGACGTCACCGAGCCATAGAGCCGGTTGCCCTGGCCTACGCGCACGGCGAAAGTCAGCGTCACATTCGACAGGCGCTCCGCCATCGCCGCATGCTCCGCGTCCTGCTTCTCCACCCGGCGCTTGGCCGCGGCGACCCGATCGCTCAATGTCGCCAGAGCGGCGGGCGTCGCCGCTGTCACGAGCTCGCGCGGCAGCAGGTAGTTGCGCGCGTAGCCCGCGGCGACCTCTTTGACCTCGCCAGGCTGCCCCAGCCCCGGCACCTCATGCAACAGAATGACCTTCATCGTCTTGGCTTCTCGCTCTCTCTCGCCTCGGTCTGCGCCCCGCTCGCGCGCGCCCCACATCTTGGGAGGCTTGGGATATACGCGCGGGCTGGCTCGATGGCGCACGCCCTCAAAGTATACACGGCCCCGCCTGGCCCGGCAAGCGTGGGAGGACGGTTTCAGTCCCGCCAGTTGAGACGGCGATGGTACATTGCCTGAATCCAGGTGTGGATCACACTCCACTGCGCCGTGTAGGGTACGGGTGTGTCGAGCTCGGCGTCCGCGACCGTGACCACGCTCCCATCAGTTCCGCCCGCTGAGATGACTGGGTATCCTCCGGTGAAGAGGCTGCCGCCATTTTCCAGGGGATGGCTGTTGATGAAGCAGTAGAAGCCCCCATTGTAGAGCCACAGAGTCACCGCGATGGGTGACGAGCTATATGGCGATGAGGACCATGCGCTGTCGTACTCCACGCAGTTCACGATGTAGAAACCACGCCAATACCCGTCTGACCGAACATCCATGCCTTGCCCAACACACTGGGAAGAGCCGGTATTATAGCCAACGAGACGAACCCATGCGCCGGTCGCGCTAGCGAAGGCCGCGTGCACGGTTATGTAGTAGTTGGAGTCATCAAAGCCAGAGGGCGCGCTCTCGAGCGTCGCGGTTGGCTCTTGCGCCGCGCTGGCCGTCAGTGCGAGCCCTCCATTCGCGCACGCGCCGCCAACCACGGTCCACGTCATGTCGCCGCCATCACAGCCTGGCGCGGAGTCCACGCCAAGGGGTATGGCAAGGGTCGCGACGATCTTGACGGTCGCGATTTCGCCGAACCGCGCGCCGGAATGGAACATCGCCCACTGGCTGTAATAGGTCGCGGTAGTGAACGGCATGGGCGGGAAAAGCTCGACGGTGAATGTCTGCGACTGGCCTGGCGCGATGTTGCTCGCTGGGCTCTTGTCCCCATTCATGCAATTGGAAACACACCCGAGATAGTAGCTCCAGTCACCGGGCCAGGTTGCTGTCCCGGTGTCGCGCATCTCGATCTGCGCCGCCAGCCCCGCCGAAGAAGTGGTGTTCACCAGGTACGATCCCATGACGCTGGCATTGTCGCCGGTAATGCGATACGCGATGCCATTTGGCAGGGATGCGGGCGAGAGGGAAGCGGTTGGCGCTGGTGTGATCGTAGCCGCTGGCTGGCCATGCTTGGTACCCGCGCCCACTGGCGTGGGCGCCGCGCCGTCAGGTGTGGCGCTTGCCGCGACAGAGACATGGTACGACACGGATGGGGCGTGGCCCGCTGTTGTCCCGCTGGCCTCTGGCTGGAGCTGGCTCAGAGAAAGGGCGCTCAGCGCCACGATGGCGACGAGCGGCGCACCGGACAGCAGCGCGAGCAGCCTGCGCTGGGTAATGATAGCCTTCATCGTGCGCCTTCCCAATCTTCACACAGATAGCAGATAGGCTAGTTGAACGACGAACGTTGACCGACTGCAAGCGAGCTCATAAGCTGCACCATTCTAGCAATAGAAGCAAAACCTGTCTACCTATTTTAGACGACCTGGCAAGCGCCGCACGCCAGACCGGCTATCTCCAACCCATCCGGGCGCCTGCGTATCTCGCGTATCTCGCGTATCTCGCGTATCTCGCGTATTCAGCCAATTTTCAGGAAAGACATGCCGTTCCTTCAGCTTCACTCGCTAGGCTCAATCAATGACGGTAGCCTCTCGGTGTCCTGCCCAACTGGCATCCTGTCCAACCGGCGTCCTATGGCGCGGCCGCCTCTTCCCCAGCGGGACGTCTGGCTGGCCCGTCTGATGGCCGGTGGCGCGGCGCTCGCCGCGAGCGGCCCGATGAGCCTACGCGGAGCCTACGCGTCATGAAACGCCGGAGAGAACGGCGCCGACGAGATCCCAGATCCGCCACGCCCGCGCGCTGGATGGCTCGATAACCGAGCGGCGCCGCCGAATGTGGCGCGAAAGGAGTGTCTTGACCTATGCTGGAGCCGCGACAGACAACTGATTCCCCACCTGACGCCACACGGCGCGGCGGGTCAGCCCCGGCCCAGACCTCGGCGCGCGGCGCGCCCAACCAGACCCCGTCGCGCGAGCTGGATGATCTGCTTGGCATGGATGACCTGAGCGAGGAGCCTCTGGAATCCCCCGCCAGGCCGCGCCGCTGGTGGCTCGTCGCGACTGGCGCGGCGCTGGTAGTCACCTTGATCGCGGGCGCCCTGGTCGTGCGCGCGCAGGGCGCGAAGGCGCCTATCTCGTATCAGACGGCGACCATCTCGCAGGGCAATCTGGCCCTGACCGTCAGCGGAACCGGCCCGGTGCAGGCCGCGCTCTACAACCTCAACTTCTCCGCCAGCGGACGCATCACCGAGATTGACGTGCAGGTCGGCCAGATGGTGAAGGCCGGGCAGACACTCGCCAAGCTCGACACCACCGCCCTGCGCGACGCGCTCAACCAGGCCCAGCTCCAGGCCAACTCCGCCTACTTTCAGGAGCAGCAAGCCATCAACAACTGCAATACCGAGCCCAACCCACCGCCCGACTGCGTGGCACTGGCCGAGAACCAGTACGCCGCCGCGCTGCAGCAGCTCCAGACGGCGAAAGATAACCTGTCCGGCGCGACGCTGAAGACCACCCACGCGGGCGTCGTCACCGCCATCAATGGCAGCGTCGGCGGCTCTCCTAGCTCCGGCTCGGGCAGCGGCTCCTCTTCATCCAGCGGCGGCTTCATCCAGATCGCCGATCCCTCGTCGCTGCAGCTGCTCGCCAGCGTCAACGAGACCGACATCGGCGGCGTCGCCAGCGGCCAGCAGGCGACCTTTACCGTCACCGCCTACCCCGGTAAGGTCTTCCGCGCGACCGTCGCCTCGATCTCGCAGGTCGGAACGACCAGCTCCAACGTTGTCACCTTTCCCGTGACGCTGAATGTGGATATGACGCGTTTGCAGGGCGTCAGCCTCTACACCAACATGACCGCCAGCGTTACTATCGTCACTGCGCGACGCGTCAATGTGACCCTGATCCCCACCTCCGCCGTGACCTTCGCCCGCGCGGCGGCCAATACCAGCGCCGGCGGCTTCCTGACTCGCGCGCAGGTGACGGACGCGCTGACCCAGGCGCGGCAGATGATCGCCACGCTCGAGCAGCAGAACCCGCAGATCAGCCAGGACTCGCCGACCGCCGCCTGGGCGCTGGAGCGTGCTGGCGGCAAGTGGATCGTCAAGCCGATCGTCATCGGCCTCAGCTCCGGCTCGGTTGATGAGGTCCTGGCCGGCCTCAACCCCGGCGAGGTCATCATCACCGGCGAGACCAATGGCACAATCACCACCACGTCATCCGGCGCCAGCTCGACGACCGGTGGCGGGCGCTTCGGTGGCGGTGGCGGCTTTGGTGGCGGCGGCTTCGGGGGAGGAGCGGGCGGCAATGGCAGATAGAGGCAGCGTCAAGGCCAGCGTCGCCAGCGCGAACGGCGCCACATCCCCAGCCAGCGCGTCCAGCGGCGCGGCGCGCGGCGGCGTCCCCGGCGTCCCGGTCATCTCCGCGCGGCGCGTCTCCAAGGTCTATCGCCTCGGCCAGACGCACGTCGCGGCGCTGCGCGATGTCTCACTCGACATCCAGCGCGGCGAGTTCGTGGCGATCACCGGCCCGTCCGGCTCGGGCAAGTCCACCCTGATGAACCTGCTCGGCCTGCTCGACCGCCCGACCAGCGGCGGGTACTGGCTGGACGGGCGCGAGGTTGGCTTGCTGCCCGCCGATACCGTCGCCGACATCCGCAATCGCAGCATCGGCTTCGTCTTCCAGGGCTTCAACCTGCTCGGCCGCGCCACCGCGTTGGCGAATGTCGCCTTGCCGCTGGTCTATGCGGGCATCCCGCGCGCCGAGCGCGAGCGCCGCGCCCGCCGCGCCCTACGCGCCGTCGGCCTGGGCGACCGGCTGCGTCACAAGCCCACCCAGCTCTCCGGCGGGCAGCAGCAGCGCGTCGCCATCGCCCGCGCGCTGGTCAACGGCCCGACTCTGCTGCTGGCCGATGAGCCGACCGGCAACCTCGACACCCACACCAGTGAGGAGATCATGGCGCTGCTCGTCCGCCTCAACACGCTTGGCCTGACTGTCGCCCTGGTGACGCACGAGCCCGATATCGCCGCCTACGCCCCGCGCCAGATCGCCTTCCGCGATGGTCGCGTGCTCCACGACAGCGGCGCGCCCATTACGGCGCTCGTCGGTGAGACGCCCCCACCCGAGCCGGAGCGTGGGGCGCGCGATAGTGTGTTTCGCATTCGGGAGGACCCGCTATGACTACCCCGCCGCTCTCCACGCCCTCCGCGAAGACGCCACCGGTGGGCGGCGCGGGCAATGCCGGCCAGACATCGCGGAGCCGTCGCAGGCCATCCCGCCGCGGACCGCTGCTAGGATCGAGCTTCGCTAGCGCGTGGGAGGCGCTGCTGGCCAATCGCCTGCGCTCGCTGCTGACCATTCTGGGCGTGATCGTTGGCGTCGCGGCCGTCATCGCCGTCGTGACACTGACACAAGGCACGAGCGCCGTGCTGAACGCGCGCGTCGCCAGCCTGGGCACGAACGTCCTGACGATCATTCCCGGCGCGCCCACCGGCGCGGGCGGCGTGCGCGGCGGCGCGGGAACGCGCCAGTCGCTGACTCAGGCCGACGCCGACGCCATCGCCTCCGCGCCGCATGTGGTCGCAGTGAGCCCCGTTATCGGCGCCTCCGAACAGCTCGTCGCGGGCGCGCAGAACTGGAACACGCGCGTCGAGGGCGTCTATCCCGGCTACCAGCAGATCGCCAACTGGCAAATGGCCGAGGGATCGTGGTTCAGCGACGCCGATGAGGCCAGCGCGCGGTCCGTCGTCGTGCTGGGCCAGACCGTCGTCGCCAATCTCTTCTCGTCCACCGGGACCGACCCGCTTGGCCAGACGGTCCTCATCAACGGGGTCAGCTATACCGTCGCCGGGACATTGAAATCGCAGGGGACCGTCGGCTTCGCCAACCAGGACGACGTCGCGTTCATCCCCTTCTCCACCGCCAACGCGCGCATCAACGCCAGCCAGTACGTCAGCCAGATCCAGGCCCAGGTGGATAACGCCAGCGATGTGACCGCCACGCAGCAGGCGGTGACCGCCCTGCTGGAGCAGCGCCACCAGATCGCCTCTGGCGGGACCGACGACTTCTCCGTGCGCAGCCCGACGCAGTTCGTGCAGACCGCGCAGCAGTCGGAGCAGACGCTGGCGCTGTTGCTGATCGGCATCGCCGCTATCTCGCTGCTGGTCGGCGGCATCGGCATCATGAACATCATGCTGGTCTCCGTCACCGAGCGCACGCGCGAGATAGGCGTCCGTATGGCGGTTGGCGCGCGCCGCGGCGACATCCGCAATCAGTTCCTGGTGGAGGCGCTGACGCTCAGTGGCGCCGGGGGCCTGCTCGGCGTGACGATTGGCCTGATCGTCGGCCTGATGCTGACCCGCGCCTTCTCGCTGCCCTTCGTGCTGAGCCTCCCGGCGATCGCGCTGGCGGTCGGCGTCAGCGCGGTGATCGGCGTTGGCTTTGGCTTCTATCCCGCGTTGCGCGCATCCCGGCTCGACCCCATCGTTGCCCTTCGCAGCGAATAGCGCCGGGCGGCTAAAGCCGCGGCTCAGGGCCTCCGGCCGCGAAGCCCGCCTGCGTGGGCCGGAATGGACCGGAGCGTATTTCCCCCTTTCCCAGGAGAGGGGCTGGGGAATGAGGTCGCGCCAGGCGACATGACAAACAGCGATACAAAGGCAAGTTAAGGCAGGTGAGGAACAATGAGCGCCCTCGATAGCAACATCTCACGGTTCACCATCCCGGACGACGCGCGCCAGCGCGCCAGTCAGCCCGCGCCCGCGACCTGGCATTACACCCTGGCGCACGCCGAGACCCCGCTGCGCGAGCGCGCGCTCAGCGAAGACGACCTGCGCGACGTGGTGGAGACGCTGCGGGCGCGCAACCTGCCCCTGCCCGCTGAGCTCGCCTCACCTAGCGCCCGCGCCCGACGCGCCAGTGGCAGCGGCCCGCTCAGCGGCGCTCGCTACACCTGGGCGTTCTCCTCCCTGCGCGACGCCCTCCAGGCCGCGCGCGCCAACCGCCGCTCCGACTACCACGCCTACCCTCAGCCCACGACCCCGCGCGAGGCCTCGCTCGACCGCCTCTACCGCCGCTTCCCGCTCGACGAGTTTCCCCGCACAACCGTCATCCTCTTCTCCGGCGCGCCCATCTGCCCTGACCCGCTGCTCGGCGCCGACCCCGCGCCCGGCTCGCTCGCCGCCGAACTGGCGGACGCGATGAGGCCCGAGCTGTGGAACCGCTACACGCTCTGCGGCTTTCGCCAGGGCGCATCGCTCGTCCGCGTCACTCCGTCCGACCGCTGGGTGCGCGTGTCGCCCCGCGCGCTCGAAGACGCCTGGGCCACCGCCGAGCGCCATCTCCGCGCGCTGGCCGCTCCCAACCGCGATGAGACCGGCGCGCCGTTAGAGGAGCGCCCCGAGCCGGGTGATATGGAGACTGTCGCCTTCCAGGCGCTGCTCTGCCTTCTCACCGGCGCGGCCACCGAGAGGCCAATGCCCGCCATATCCCATGCGCCCCTCGCGCCACGCGGGCGGCGACGCTGAGCCGCCGCGCAGGCGATGAGGTCGCCCGCCATTTCGTGGGGCGTCAACGACCGGCGCGGCGGATATAGCCCTCGTCCTGAGAGCGACTTCCCCCATCTGCCGCGCCGGTGAAATGCGCGCACGCCCTGCTGGTTATGGATACAGGCCGCGCAGCTGGGTGGCGTCCGCCACGCGCTGGATCGCCAGCATGTAAGCCGCCAGCCGCATGTCGCATTGCTCATCCTGCGCCAGGCTGGCCACCTCGCCATAGGCCCGCGTCATGACGACGCTGAGCTTCTCCGCGATCTCGTTCGAGGTCCAGAAGAAGCTCTGCAAGTCCTGCACCCACTCGAAGTAGCTCACCGTCACCCCGGCGGCGTTGGCCAGAACATCCGGGATGACGCGCACGCCGCGCTCGAAGAAGATGCGGTCGGCCTCCGGCGTGGTCGGCCCGTTGGCCGCCTCGGCGATCAGCCGCGCCTGGACCCGCGGCGCATTCTCGGCGGTGAGCTGGTCTTCGGTCGCCGCCGGGATTAGGATATCGCACGGGACCTCGAGCACGCCCTCGACGCTCACCAACCGCGCGCCGTGGTACCCGATCACGGAGCCGTGCTCCTGCTTGTGGAGCAGCACGTTGTTAGGATCGAGCCCGCTCTCGTCATAGATTCCGCCCTGCGTGTCGCTGACCGCCACGACGCGGCATCCCTTGTCGTGGAGCAGCTTCGCGGCGATCGCGCCAGCGTTACCGTAGCCCTGCACCGCCACGCGCGCGCCCCGGAGGGGCATCTTCATGTCGGCTGCCGCCATCTCCACCATCGCCGCCACACCCGTCGCCGTGGCCTCCACGCGCCCTTCGCTCCCGCCAATCGCGATCGGCTTCCCCGTCACCACAGCCGGGACCGTGAAGCCCTGATGCATGGAGTAGGTGTCCATGATCCACGCCATCACCTGCGGGTTGGTATTGACATCAGGAGCCGGGATGTCGCTGCTCGGTCCAATCAACAGCGAGATCTCGGTCGCATAGCGCCGCGTCAGCCGCTCCAACTCGGCTGCGCTTAGCTGCTTGGGATTGCAGATCACGCCGCCTTTGGCGCCGCCATAGGGGATGTTGACCACCGCGCACTTCCACGTCATCCACATCGCCAGCGCCTTGACTTCATCCAGGGATACATGCGCGTCGTAGCGGATGCCTCCCTTGCCGGGGCCGCGGTTGATGTTGTGCTGGACCCGAAAGCCAGTGAACATGCGGACGGACCCATCGTCCATGCGCACTGGGAAGTGGACAATCAGCTCTCGCTTCGGCTCGCGCAAGATCGCTCGCAGATCGTCATTGAGCTTGAGCCGGTCGGCGGCGGCGTCAAATTGCGCCTGCGCCATCTCCCAGGGATTCCGTCTCCCGCCAGTCAGCACCTCGCTGTGCACTGCCACAAGAGCCTCCTCGCGCGCTGCGATACGCGCCATGACGGCAAGGGGCGCGTCGTCGCGCCCCCGGACACTTGTGAACGGGCGTAGCCAGCCAGCGGCTGGCCCATATCCATGCTACGCCCGCTGCGCTGTGCGCGCATTTTATGTGCATAAGCGCTCAAAGAACAAGAACTGAGCGGTGATTCCGCGAACTACGCGCACAAGACGCGACGCCTCGACGCTGCGTCATGACGGCGTAAGCGCACCTCGCGATTCACGATTCGTCGCTCTCCAGCTGGCGCAGCATCGCTTCGAGCTGTGCCCGCAAGATCGCCCGCCAGGGCGCCGGCGAGAGCGGCTCGGCGCCTGGCCCCAGCCAGCGCGCGAGCGCCAACGGCAGCTCGGCGTCTCCCTCGCCAAACTCCATCGTCACCGCGCCATCCTCGCCCGTCTCGTACCGCGCGAAGCGGTAATACCAGTCCCGCCGCAGCCGCCGCGCCTGCTCCGCGGTGATGCGCAGGCGCGCGGGCGCGTTCGCCCGCCACACATCCATCGCCGACTTGAGCCAGGCTCCGCCCAGCAGCGCGCCGATATCGAAGTCCGCCCGGTCTACCGCACCCACCGGCGCGTGCGCGCCGCTGGACGTGATCGCGCTCACCCGGTCGGCCCGCCAGAGCCGCTGCCTCTCTGGGCGCTCCACCTCAGCCCCCACCAGGTACCACCGTCCGCGGTCCCAGAAGACGCCCAGCGGCCGCGCGTCTATCGCGCTCTCCGCCTCGCGGTAGGGAGACTGGTAGGCCAGGCGCACGGCCTCGCCGTCGAGCACCGCTTGCAGGAACCGCGTCACCGTCGCGCCGTCGCGCTGCGCATTGTCAGGGAAGCTCGCCTCGTCCGGCTCGGGGTGGAAGATGTCATCGGCGGGCAGCTCCACGCCCACGATCTGCCCCAGCCGCGCCAGCGCCGCGCGCAGCTCATCAGGCAGCGCCGCCAGCAGCTTCTGGCTCGCCGTATCCGCATCCGGCTGAAACGGGACGGAGCGCAGCGCGCGCAGCATGATCGTCCCCAATAGCAGCGCGATGGCCTCCGAGCGCGAAAACATCAGCGGCGGCAGGAAGTAGCCCCCCAGCAGCCTGACCCCACCCCCGCGCCCGCGCTCGGCATAGACCGGGATGCCCAGCAGGCTCATGGTTTGCAGGTCGCGGTAGATGGTGCGCGTAGACACCTCGAAGCGCTCCGCCAGGCGCCGCGCCGGAATCCGGCGCTGACTCTGCAGCATGAGCAGGATGCCCAGGATACGGTCTAGCTCTTTCATCGCCCGCTCCGAACCCGGCCCAAAATATGACATACAGCTGGCGCATTTACCTTTATATCATTTGAGTAATAGCGCGCCAATGGCCATGGGCAACCACCCATAACATGACACAAGCGCGTCCATGTGAGGCCTGAGGCGAGCGGCGACGAATGGATGGAATCTTCCGAACAGGCAGGTACCTACGACATGGCGACAATCGCGCCCGCGCGCGCCGGGGGTAAGCTCTGGCGGCATCGCGCGTTCATGCTCTTCTGGTCCGGCGAGACCGTCTCGCTCTTCGGCACGCAAATCACCATGCTCGCGCTCCCACTGACCGCCGTGCTGACCTTGCAGGCCACCGCCAGCCAGCTGGGATGGATTCGCTTCGCCGAAGCTCTCCCCTTCGTGCTCTTTACACTCGTCTTCGGCGCCTGGGTGGATCGGCGGCGGCGCAAGCCCGCGCTCATCCTGGCGAACGCCTCCCGCGCCGTATTGATCGGCCTCGTGCCACTGCTCGCGGTCCTGGGCCTGCTGCGCCTCCCGCTGCTGGCCGCGATCGCGTTCGGCATGGGCGTCTTCGCCGTGCTCTTCGATGTGACCTGGCTCGCCTATGTCCCGACGCTCGTCCGCACGGATGATCTGGTCGAGGCCAACGGCAAGGCGTCAACCAGCGCCGCGTCCGCCGAGGTCGCTGGCCCCGGAATCGGCGGCGTTCTCGTCCAGACGCTCACCGCGCCCTTGGCGCTGCTCGCCGACGCCCTCTCCTACGTGGTCGCCACCATCACACTGCTCGCCATCCGCGCGCCGGAGCCCGCGCCCCGCGCGCAGGCCAATCGGCGGCTGCTCCTGGAGATACGCGAGGGCGCCCAGGTGGTATGGCGCAATCCCTCACTGCGCGCCATCACGTTCATGAGCGGTCTGTGGAACATGCTCTTTGGCGTCGCCGATACGCTCTTCGTCTTCTACGCTGTGCGCCAATTGGGCATCGGCGCGGGCGCGCTCGGCGGCGTCTTCGCCGTCGGCGCCGTCGGCGGCCTCATCGGCTCGGCCATTTCTACACGGCTGGGCCAGCGCGGCCGGTTCGGCCCGGTGCTCGGCGTCGCCTTCACCTGTGGGACGCTGCCCTGGCTGCTGTTGCCCAGCGTGACCGGCCCGCGTTCGCTGGAGATCGCCGGCTTTACTCTGGCGTACTTTATCGTCCGGCTGGGCCTCGGCCTCTGGGGCGTGCTCGTCCTCAGCTACCGCCAGGCGGTCACCCCCAATCACCTCCAGGGCCGCGTCGGCGCTAGCATGCGCTTCGTCTCCTACGGACTCGGCGCGCTCGGCTACCTGCTCGCCGGAATCCTTCCGGCGCTCACCGGCCTGCGCCCAGCGCTCTGGCTGGCCGCGCTCGGCTTCGTCGTCATTCTGCTCATCACGTTGCTGGTCACCCCGCTCCCGCGCCTGCGCTCCATCCCCACCGCCTCCGACACCGATGAGCCAGCGCGTGAACAGCGAGAGGCGGAGCCCGCGCTCCGCAACTCCAGCGGCCTACAGGCAGAGTGAGTCGCGGCCAACCGCCCGTCGCATGGCGTCGCTTCGCGGCCGCCATGCTCCAGCGACTGATAGGCTGCGGGGCAGGCAATGAGGGAGCCGGCAGTTATTCGGTTCCCTCTGCTCACCTTGGGCTTGACGCGAGATCGAGTGGCGTCAGACGCTAGGGTACGCCTTCCCACAGCGCCCGCTCTGTGGCGAGCGGATCGTCCACGACCCGGGAAGTGGTATCGAAGCGTATGGCCGCCCTGCGCCTCAGATCGTACCGCGGCCAGCCAGGGTCGCCGCTGGTGGCGAAGGCCACCCAGGCGGCGTGCATTGTGTCGGCGAGCTGTTGCGGAGCCTCGCTGCCCCAAAGCGATTGCGTCCCATAGCCGAGCGTGTCGAAGACGAAGGGGATCTCCAGGACATGGCACGCGCCCAGGCGCCCATTGAACTGCGGCGAGCGCCAGGCGAACTCATACATGTAGGTGGCCGCGGCGCCCTGCGCCTGGGTGGCGCGGGCGTCGGCCAGGCGCAGGGCGGGGATACGAACCCACCAGTCGCTCTGGAGCGCCGCCAGCAGATCGCCGGGGCTCGCGCCCGGATGGATGGCGCGATACCCGGCCAGCGTCGCCTCGACCGGGAGCCCATAGGCCGCCACCGCTCCCGCCAGCGCCGTGTCGGTGGTCTGATCAATCAGGCCGCCAAGCACCAGGAACAGCCGCCACTCATCGCTGTTCGCGCCGACCAAGAGGTCGATTCCCGCGCCCGCGCCCGCGCGGATGCGATCAATCGGACGGGCGGGGATGACATCGCCATCGAGCACCGGCTGCCACGGCGTCATGCTCACCGCCACCTCGAAGCCCCAGCGCTCGGGGTCGGGATTCGCGAAGAGATCGGCGCTCAACGCGATCTGAGCCTCCACCTCACGATGGAAGGGGACTGCCGCGAGCGCCTCGCGTGTGGCCTCCACGCCCAGCTTCTCGGCCAGGATCGCTCCCACCCGCCGCGCGGTCGCGGCTGAGATCACCGGGTGCGCCGCGCCGCTCTGGCAGATGGCGCGCCGGAACAGTCCCTCGGCGCGAGGCATGGAGAGCAGGATGCCGATGCTCATGGCGCCGCCTGACTCGCCAAAGACGGTCACATTGCCGGGATCGCCCCCAAAGGCGGCGATATTCTCCCGCACCCACTGAAGGGCGGCGATCTGGTCGAGCAAAGCGCGGTTGGCGTTTCCGTCTCGCTCGCCCAGATAGAGGAAGCCCTCGGGGCCGACCCGGTAATTGATCGTCACGCAGACCACCCCGTCGCGGGCGAAGTGGGCGCCGTCATAGTAGGTCGTCGCCGCCGTTCCGTACTGAAAGGCGCTGCCAGGAATCCAGACCATCACTGGGAGCCTGGCTGGCCCGAGCTCGGGAGACCAGATATTGAGGTTCAGGCAGTCTTCACCAGGGCTGGCAAGCTCTGGCAGAATCGCACTGATATCGGGGGGATAGTCGGGCTGCGGTGGCTTCGGACCAAACGTGAGAGCGTCGCGCACGCCGCTCCAGGGCGCAACTGGCTGTGGCGGCCGTAGCCGGTTGGCGCCAACCGGCGGCGCCGCGTATGGGATGCCCTTGAAAACGTTCACGTCATCGGCGACGGCGCCGCGCACGTCGCCATAGCGCGTCTTGACGACTGGGTTCATTGGGCTCGCTCCTTTACAGCGTGTAACTCATCATGGCAAAGGACGCGGGAGACGTCTGGAAGAGGAATGGGAGCCGGGAAGGCGCCTCCGTCCCGCGCTCATGGCAGCGCGGGCTGGAAGCTCTCCGCCTGCCGCTGTGGCGCGCCGTCCGCCCCAGCACCCTCCGCTTCGGCGATCAAATCGCTCAGACCGTAGCCGCTCTCGATCAGCTCCTTCAGGCGCCGGGTGAAGCGCGCGGCGGGCGCGCCATCAACAAGGTCATGGTCCACGCTGACCGTCAGGCTCAGATACTCCCGGATCGCGGGACGCCCATCCACCACCGCCTGCTTTTCGCCGATGCCGCCCACCGTCACCATCAGCGCCGTCGGGGATGTCGCGGGAATGCCCCATCCGGCCCCGCGCCCGAACATGCCCACTGGCGTAAGCCCCACCGTCCCCACCGTCATCTTCCACAGCCGCGGGCGCCGCCGCGCCATCATCGCGAAGGCCCAGAAGAAGAGCCTGTAGAGCGCCGACGGCAAGAGCCGGAACCGCGTCAGGGCGCGGGTTACGTCCGCTGACTGGGCCGCACGGATCTCATCGTGTAGCTCGCGGAATGTCTTGCGATTCGCCGCGCGGATGATGTGGGGCACGACGTATTTCTGGCTGGACACCTCGCGCTCGATCCGGGTGGAGATATCCACATCCTCGAACAGGACGAGGCGCTTCCCGCCCTGACGAAACGCCTGCACAGCCTTGCTTTCGTCAACGGCTTTCGCCACGCAGGTGGCGAGGAACGCCGTAAACGACAGCGCCTCCCCGGTCCTCGCCTTGCGTGCGCGCAGGGCCGCGCGCGCCCTGGTCACATCAGCGTCGAACAACCCATGGATCAGTGGTCTGTGGCGGACGGACCGAGAGGCGGCCGCCCCCAACCGCTGATACACCGGATACGGGACCACCTGATAATCGGCGCGCCGCTGTTTCACAGGGAGTTTCACGGTCCGCCTCCTTTCCGCCGATGCGCCACGCGATGCGTGGCCGGAACCGGCGCCCCTGTGCGGATATGTCCGCACACGGTAGACCAGAATGACGCGACAGCGAGGCGCGCATACGAGATGAGCGCGGCTTCCTTGGCGCCAGCGCCTGAGGGAGATTGGCTCATTCGCAGGGGTATGCGTGAGATGATGTTGGGTTGGCGTTGGGCTTAGATTGAGATGACACGGGATACCGCGCTGTGTTACGTCATGACGCTGGCGCATGGCGTCGCTCACAGCGTCGCCATATGACCGGGCGCGCTCAGCCGGCCTTCCGCCGCGCCAGCCAGAGCGTCAGCGTCAGCGTCAGCAGTCCCAGCGCCGCGGCGCTCAGGCTCCAGGGCGGCTCTCCCGCGGGGGCGGGCGCAGCCAGAGGGAGGCGTGCGCGGGCCGCATCGTCTCATCCACCACATCCAGCAGCCGCGCGCGCAGGGCCTCAACCTGAACCTCATCGCGCAGCGTCGCGCTGAACGTCTCTAGCGTTTTCGCCGCATCGTATTTGCGGCGGTAGAAGCGACGGTCAATGAGGCCCTGGACACCTCGGCGCAATGGCAGGAAGAGCGCGGCGATCACCAGGGTGGAGATGACGAGGGCGATGTTGCTGTCGTGGCCGATCACGCTGCGCAGCGACGCTTGCAGGCCAATCACAAGGCCCGCGTAGACCGCCGTCAGAATCAGCGTGAGCGCGCCATAGACCAGCGCGCGATTGATGAGCGCGTCAATCTCCCATAAGCGGTAGCGCAGCATGGCGAAGCCAAAGCCGATGGGAAGGAGGAGCGGCAGGAGAATGCCAGCCTCATTGTACGCCAGAATCACGAGCGGGTTCCCCTCAGCAAGCGCCGGGAGCGCCAGTATCAGCGCGCTCACGGCAACGTACGCGGTGATTGGCGCCGCAAGGCTGAAGACCACCCATTTGGTCTGCTGGCGCTGGATGAGATTGGATACCCGGCGATAGCGATAGAACTGCGCAATCACAAGCGCTACCATATCCGCAAGCGACACAAGCCAGCCAGATTGGCTGACTGGCCCGTTCGACAGGAACGGCGTGAAAGGCAGGAATGTGGCGGGAACCAGCCCTATCAGGATCACAATGAGGACCCAGCGCATCCAGGGTGGCGCGAACCGCCCGGTAGGAAACAGGCTGAAGACAACCGCGAAGAGCGCCACAAACAGGAAGCTCAGGTAGAGGTATGGCTCCTGCCATGGGGTGGGGCCAACCGGCAAGGAACCCACCACGATCACCGGCCACAGCGTCACGAGCATGAGCGCGACCAGCGCCGCCATCCAATCGTCCGACTTGCGCCAGATGATCAGCGCGCTTACCGCCAGGCACACCGCCATCGGCGACAGTGTGAGCGCGGCGGTGAACGCGGCGTAATCGTTCAGCGACAGGCCAATCCCCCTGAGCGTCTCCACCTGCGCCCGCGTCAGCTGCTGATACTGACATGTCGCCCAATTGCAGGAGGTCCGCAGCTGGTCCAGATAGAGCTGGAGGCTGGAGAAGGTGATAGCTACCGAGAGGACGGCTACCGCGCCCCAAAGGGCCCTGACGAGCGGCGACCGGCGGCCCTGGAGGCGCGCATAACCCCGCGGCTCAACGCTCGGGCTGGCTGTTAGCCGTGAAGCGTGGATGCTCATACGCGCGCTCCCTCCTGGGCCGCGCCGGTCTCGCCATGGACTGCCGCGTGGACGCACATGGCACGCCGAGATTCGTCTTTCCCAGCTCATTCTTGACATGTCACACCGTTCATACTTCCGTGGAGAACGGCGTCACTCTCATAGTGCCGCACGCGCGTCCCAAAATCGTTACGGCAAGCGTTACCGCGCATCGCGGGCTTCTGTTTGCGAGACGCCCTTGCCCAGCCACTCTAGGCGTTGCGCCCATGCGCTCGCCGCAGGAGCCGCTGCGCGCGGAAGGCCACACCGGGCGCATTCATGCGGGCCGCTGTGACGATGGCTTTCTTCAGCCAACTCTTCCCGCGGCTCACCTGCCCGCGCGCCACCAGATCGGCTCCTAGCTCCGTCTGGGCCACTGTCAGCAGGGCGTCATCGCGCATCCTGCGCGCCTGCCGCAGCGTCGCGCGAATGCGCGCTTCGGCGCTCGCGGCATCGGCGCCGCCATGCAGGCGGTCGAGCCGCGCCAGCGACAGCCTGGTCAACTCCAGACCCGGAAGGTCGAGCGCGTCCTCGCCAACACCGAACGCCTCTTCCACATAGCGCGCCGCTAGCGTCAGGTATCGTTCTCGCGCGCCGCGCTCGGCGGCGTCCGCCATTTCGGCGGCGTCCATGGCGATTTCACCCGCCAGCGTGAGCACGCGACAGGTCGAGTTGATCCTTCCTACCTGCCGGTACAGCTCCGCCGCCACCTCCGCATGCCAGAGCGCCTCCACGGGATCGTTGCGCTGGCGATGGAGCAAGGCGAATATCCAGGCGATCGTCCCCAGGCCCGTCACGCTGGTCGCCGTCAGCGGCAGCAACGTCGCCGCCCGCTGCAGATGGCCCAACGCGCGTGGGAACTCCCCCAACATGTACTCCAGTCCGGCGGCCTTGGCGGCCACTGTGACCTCGAACTCCGGATCAAACGACTCCATATCCGCCGCATGCTCACGCATCAAGCGCAGCGCGTAGGAGAACTCCTCGGCGGCGATCCAGAGGATTGAGATCGTCCGGTGGAGCGTCCCCCGCAGCTCGTGCAGATCCACTTGCGCGCCGTAGTCCTGGAGCGCTCCGGCGATGCGCTCCGCCCGTCCGCACCATTCCAGCGCCTTGCAGAAGTGTGCCGAAAGCGTGAGGTCGCGTGCCCGCACACATTGGGCCAGCAGGTAGTACAGCAACATCTCTTGCCGCTGCGACATCGCGGCGGCGCACAGCCGCAGCAGGTCCCGCTCTGTCCGGGGGCGGTGGTCATTCGCGGGCGTTGACTGGACAACGCGCCCGTGCGCCGCGAGCAGGCGCTTGTGGACGTGCGCGTTGAAGCCGGGATCGCGCTGCCAATCGAACGACTCTGGCTGGCGCAGCGGAAACGCAAGCTGGACTTTCTGCACGAACCATCTCCACGGACTTCGGGGAAGGCGGGCAAGAGGACAAGATGAGACGAACGAGAGAGCACGAAGTGGAATATGGGGCCGCGACCTACCGCTGGCCCCTCACACATCTATCCAACGAGTGGGTACACAAGGATAACATGCTGACTTGATGAAAGCCGGAGGCATCGCGCCAGCGCCACCGGGCGGCCATGGTGAGCGCGTGGAGCTGGCCCCGACGCGCCAGTGAGAGACGCCCGCGACTCACCAAGTCACTCCAGCCGCAGCAGGTACTCCTCCACCTCGGCGCCTCGCGCGTTGGCGAACCCTCGGCCCTCGCCAATGATCGTGAAGCCGCATTTTCCCAGCACACGCAGCGAGCCCGTGTTGTCCTTGGCGGCGCGAGCATAGACCGGGCGTGTGGTCATCCGATCCAGAAACGCCGTCAGCGCCCGCGTCGCGATCCCCTGCCCCCAGTACTCCCTGCCCAGCCAGTAGGTCACCTCGGGCCTGCCTGGCTCCTCCAGATAGCTCGACACGCTGCCCGCCACGCGCCCATCGTAGAGGATGGTCTGGATGACATTACTCTCATCGCCGCGAATCCGCGCCCAATGGGCCATGAATGCCTCACGGTCCGCTGGATCCTTCGCGGTGAACGCCGCCATCCAGTTGGCCCCCTCGTCCTGTTGCTGCTCGAAGAAGATGGGCAGATCGCTGTCCACCACATCTCGCAGGACAATCTCATCATGCATAACCGCATCCTCCATCCGTCTACTCGTCACGCGCGCCCATCTCAGGAGAAAAGGGCGCTAGCTTACCAGCGCGAACAGCGGGGTCATCGGGCTGATATTGCCCGTCTCCGGGCAGCTGTTACGCAGGCAGCCCAGCCCGAAGGCGTCCTGGATCGTCAGCAGCAGGGCGAAGTGATTGTAAGGGAGCGCGTCGTGCGCGCCTCGCGGGCCGTGATTGGTGATGACCACCGTAGGTACATGGCCGCCATCCGCTGCGATATTTGGCGCGCCAAACGACAATTCCGCGTCAGTTTCATCCCAGGTGATGACGATCGCCGTATTCCCCGTTTGCCAGACGCTCGACCGCATGATCTCATCCACGGTGTCGCCCACATACGTGTCGCCTGTGCGCCGCAGATCTGAGTCGCAGGAGGGCGCGCCATGCATGTCGTGGCAGAGGTCGGGCGAGATGAAGGCGAAGTTGGGGACGGCGCCGCTGGCGAGGTCGCGCGCCAGTTGCGTATCCGGCACATTGCGCGCCAGCGCCGCCTGCTGCTCGCTGGCGGGCCAGGCGCCGAGGAAGTTCATGAACGGATTATGCTTCGAGGCGTAGAGCGCGCCGCCGCTGGGGTAGGTCTCGCCGGTAAAGCCGGGATAGGGCAGGCTCTGCTGGTAGCTCTTCCAGGTCAGGCCAGCCGCTTCGAGCTGCGTCGCCAGATTTTGCTCCGTGAGCGCGTTGACGGTGTACGAATTGTCATCCTTGATCCCGTACGAGTCGCCCCCGATCATCGCGACATAGTTTGGCTCGCTGGGATGCGTCACACCCCAATAGTTCGTCGCCTGCCCATACTCGTTGGCCAGCGCGTTGATGCGCGGCGCGTCGCCTGAGCCGATGATGTCATCGTAGGAGCTATTCTCCATCACGATGACAAAGATATGGTCATAGCGCGGCATCGGCCCCGCCACGCGAGAGGGGACCTCGCCGAGCGCGCAGGCTGACATCCCCACCACGCTGACGGCCACGATCAGCGCCGACGCCGCCAGCGCCATCCCCCGCTCACGCAGCCACCCACGCGCCATACGCTCCCAAGCCTCCCGCTTTCTCCGCTGTCCCCATGCTCCACGCCACGCCCGAGCGAACTCGCGCGGAATTCGCGCCTGGCCCCTCATGGGCCGTGGGGTGGCCTACGCCGCCCCAGGCGCGAATTCATGTTCCAGCGCGCTATGGGCGCTAGCCTTCGATGATCCAGGGGTCGGTCGCGCGCGGATACTCCAGCAGCTCATCTGGGGTGAAGAACAGGCCGATCTCGCGCGCGGCGGACTCGAGGCCATCGGAGCCGTGAATGACGTTCAGCCCCAGACTCACCGCGAAATCACCACGAATCGTGCCAGCCAGAGCCTCCCAGGGCTTCGTGGGGCCCATCATCGCGCGTGTTACCGCGATCACGTTCGGCCCCTCTAGCGCGCCGACCACCACCGGGCTGGAGGTGATGTGCTTCAACAGCCCCTCATAGAACGGCTTGCACTGGTGCTCGGCGTAGTGGCGCGCCGCCAGCTCGGGCGTGATGCGCATCAGCTTGAGCCCAACGATCTTGAAGCCCTTAGCCTCGAAGC